>NZ_QTPZ01000013.1:0-186296 GCF_003853505.1 Burkholderia sp. Bp9015 | reverse complement strand
GCCAAGCGCGATGCGAAGCGCGGGCTGGCGTCGCTGTGCATCGGCGGCGGGATGGGCGTCGCGCTCGCGGTCGAGCGCGGTTGAGCAGAGTCTGACGATAGTGCACGCATGCGGCGCCGGCCAGCGCCGCACACACATGCAGCAAACTTCGCGCACAACAAGCTGCCAACAACAAGCGTGATGTTCCGGTGCGCGCCACGTCCGCCCTGCGGGCGCCAGCGCATCGCAGCGGCGGGGCGGCAGCATGTGCCATGCCGTCGCCCCGCACCTTTGACTACTTTTCTTGTCGGTAACTCATAGGATGACTAAGCGAATTGCAGTTGTGACGGGTGGGATGGGTGGTCTCGGCGAAGCGATCAGCATCCGGTTGAACGATGCGGGCTGCCAGGTCGTCGTCACGTATTCGCCGAACAACACCGGCGCCGATCGCTGGCTGACCGAGATGCACGCGGCCGGTCGCGAATTCCACGCGTATCCGGTGGACGTGGCCGATTACGATTCGTGCCAGCAATGCGTCGAGAAAATCGTCCGGGACGTCGGCCCGGTCGACATCCTGGTGAACAACGCGGGCATCACGCGCGACATGACGCTGCGCAAGCTCGACAAGGTCAACTGGGATGCGGTGATCCGCACCAACCTCGATTCCGTGTTCAACATGACGAAGCCGGTCTGCGACGGCATGGTCGAGCGCGGCTGGGGACGCATCGTCAACATCGCGTCGGTCAACGGCTCGAAGGGCTCGGTCGGCCAGACCAACTACGCGGCCGCGAAGGCCGGCATGCACGGTTTCACGAAATCGCTCGCGCTCGAGACCGCGCGCAAGGGCGTGACGGTGAATACGGTGTCGCCGGGCTACCTCGCGACGAAGATGGTGACGGCGATCCCGCAGGACATCCTCGATACCAAGATCCTTCCGCAGATTCCGGCGGGACGGCTCGGGAAACCCGAGGAAGTCGCGGCGCTGGTCGCCTATCTGTGCTCGGAAGAGGCCGGTTTCGTGACGGGCTCCAACATCGCGATCAACGGCGGCCAGCACATGCATTGACGCGCGGCGGCCCGGGCGGCGTTCGCGCGCGCGTCCGGGCCGTGCTCCCGCTGTATCCAGCGCCGGGGCGGCGCGCACGCGCGCGGTGACGGAACACGGACGCAGGTTCGCCGCGCATGCGGCGGGCCGGGTGCGCCCGCGTGCCGGCTACCGCGTCACGGCACGCACGCCGCACCGGCCTCGCATTCCGGAGGAGGCATGGGTGACACCTGGATGGGACTCGCGATCGGCGGCTCGGCACTGGCCGTCGCGCTGACGATGGCGATCGCGCTTCACTGGCTCGAGCGGCGCCGCGCGCGGTTGCTGCGCAACTTCGATCATCGCGATTGCTGGCTGGTCGCGTACGGCAAGTGCTTCGCGCGCGGGCCGGCGCGTCGCACGCGCGGCGGCGCGCGCTGACGGCGGCGGTGCGGCACCGCCGCGTTCACGCGTCGTGCCGCGTCCCGCGCATCCGTCTGCGGTGCGCGGGACGTTCGCACTCAATCGCTCTTTCGCGCGCCTTCGCCTGAATCGTTCTTGTGGAAGATCCGCTTCGTCGTGCGCTTGGTGGCATCCCAGCCTTCGCGCGACGCGTGCGCGATGCCGTGGCCGACCGTCTTCGCGGCGCTCGCGGTCGCGTGGCCGAAACTGCGCGCGGCCTCGCCGGTCTTGTGCGCGGCTTCCTTCGAATCGCGCTTGATGTCCTGCTTCACTTCCGACATGTCCGCGTGCGCGATCGGGCTGATCAGCGCGAGAACGAACGCGGTGCAAATGAACTGACGTGCTTTCACGGCCTGGTTTCCTTGGGGCTGGTTCATCTAGGGTCCGCGCGGCCCGCGGGCGGCGCAACGCGCACGCCGGTTGCCGATGCATCGAGCATCACCGCGGCGCGGCCGCCGAGCAACACGCGCTCGCCGCAGCGCAGCGTGAAGCCGTACAGCACGGAGCGGTCGTCGCCGCCGATGCGTTCGGCGTCGACGATCAGCGGCAGCTCGAACGTGTCGAGCCGGTCGACGAACGCGTCGACGTTGCGCACGCTCGCGAGATAGCCGGCGCGCGGCCGCGCGGGTTCCGCCTGCGCCTGCTGCGCACCGAGCAGCGCGCCGTGCACGGCCATCGCCTGTGCCGCATATTCGATCCCGCAGACCGACGCGAGCCGGCCGCGCGAGCGCAGCGGGTTGTGCGGGGCGCGGTGGCTCGTCGCGCTGCAGCGGATGCGCGCGGCGTCCCACGATTCGACCCGATCGAGCAAGCACATCGCGCCGTCGTGCGGAATGTGCACGGCGATCCATGCGCGATCGAGCGTGGCCGGTGCCGGCGCAGGCATCGGCGTCGAAACGGGCGTCGTCATCGCGCGTGCCCCGCCGCGGCATTCGGCAGTGCGATATCGACCTGCACGCGCGTATCTTCCAGATAGTCGAGCACGACGCTCGCCGCGCGCCGCGCCGCGAGCGCGTCGAGCAGCGGCAGCGCGCGCGCGGCCGGATTGCCGGTGCGCAGCGCGTCGAGTTCGGGGTTCGCGAGCGTCGTCGCCGGCGCGTCGGTGAGCCGCACGTCGATGCGCGCGAGCGTGCGTTCGCTCGCGTCGGGCGCGAGCACGAGCGCGACGCCGAATGCGTCGACGATCGGCCGCACCGCGTGCAGCGGCTCCGGATAGTCGGTGTCGTAGGCGATCAGCAGGCTCGGCACGCGATCGACCATGACCTGGCACACGCTTTCGAGCAGGCCCGCGGCGAAGCTGCCGTCGTGCGCGCACAGCACGTTCGACGTCGCCATCGCGCGGGTCGCGATGCTCCAGTAGCCGGCCGGCGCGTTGTGCACCGAGTTGTGAAAGCGCGTGGGCGACAGGTGGCGATCGTCGCCGGCGAGGGTCTCGCAGATCGCGTGGCAGTTCTGGCCGTCGCCGCCGGACGCGCTGAACACGGTCGCGAGCGTGGCCGCATCGCGCCCGCTCGCGGCTGCCGCTTCGAGGCCGACCGCGAGCGCGACGCGCACGACGGGGCCGGTGCGGCGGCGTTCCGCCGGCGGCAGGCCGGCAGGCGGCGGCAGCACGGTGCGCGCGCTCGCATAGGCCGCGCGGCCCGCGAGCACGTCGGCCGCGTGCGGCCAGTCGTTCAGTCCCGGCCCGACGAGGCCGACACTTTCGATGAAGGCGGTGACGGTCATGTCGGCTCCCGGCGGCTCGCATGCCCGGCGCGGCCGAGGATCAGGCTGCAGTTCGTGCCGCCGAAGCCGAACGAATTCGACAGGACCGCACGCACGCGCGCATCGCGGCTCGCGAGCACGTAGTCGGCGGCCAGCGCCGGGTCGGGTTGCGTCGTGTTGACGCCGGCCGGCACGAACTGTTCGCGCAGCGCCAGCGCGGCGACGACCGCTTCGAGGGCGCCGGCCGCCCCGAGCGTGTGACCGGTCGCGCCCTTCGTCGAACTGCACGGCGTGCGCGCGAGCAGCGCGCCCACCGCGCGGCTTTCGGCGGCATCGTTGCTGGGCGTCGCGGTGCCGTGCAGGTTCACGTAGTCGATGTCGCTTGCAGCGAGGCCGGCCGACGCGAGCGCCTGTTCGATCGCGATGCGCGCGCCGAGCCCTTCCGGATGCGGCGACGACATGTGATGCGCATCGCTCGATTCGCCGATGCCGAGCAGCAGGATCGCGTCGCCGTCGAGCGTGGCGGGCGCGTCGGGCACGCGTTCGAGCAGCGCGAACGCAGCCGCTTCGCCGATCGAGATGCCGTCGCGCGCGACGTCGAACGGGCGGCACGGCCGGCGCGACAGCAGTTCGAGCGAATTGAAGCCGTACAGCGTCGTCAGGCACAGCGAATCGACGCCGCCGACGACGGCCGCATCGATCAGCCCCGCTTCGATCATCCGGCGCGCGGAGCCGAACACCTTCGCGCCGGACGAGCACGCCGACGAGATCGCCATCGCCGGCCCGCGCAGCGCGAAATACGCGCGCACGAACGCAGCCGGCGAATACGGGTTGTGCGTGTGCGTGTAGCGGAATCCGGCGGGCAGGGCTCCGCTGGCCGGATCGCGCTGCTCGTACGCGCGCTCGGTCTCGAGGATGCCGGACGTGCTCGTGCCGACGAACACGCCGACGCGCGCGGCGCCGTGGCGCGCCACGGCCGCCGCGACGCGCGCGTCGAAGCCGTCCTGGACGAGGCAGAGTTGCGCGAGGCGGTTGTTGCGGCAGTCGAAGTCGGCGAGATCCGCGCGCACGGGCTGCGCATCGACGCCGTCCACGGCGCCGATCCAGGTGTCGAGATCGGCGCGTTCGAAGTCGCACGGCGTGAGCCCGCCGCGTGCGTGGCGCAGCGCGTCGACGGTCGCGTCGAGGCCGCGGCCGATGCAGCTGGTGGCGGTGAAGTGCGAGAGCAGGAGAGGTTTCACGAGGGTCGTATCCGGTGGCCGGAACGGGCGCCGCAGCGGGGCTGGCGGGCGCGCCGGGCGTGGTCAGATTTTATCAAACGGGGCGGCTGGGATGCCCGGCCCGGCGGGCGGATCGGACGGTTCGGGCGCGAGCGCGGCGCGCAGCGTGGTCCAGTGCAACTGCGCATCGGCGGCCGCGTGCAGCAGCGCGGGCAGCACGTCGAGCACCACTGGTTCGCCACGCGCGTCGCGCGCCGCGTGGCCGTCGTGCACGAGCAGGATGTCGCGCGCAGCCAGGCCGTTCAGCAGGCGGTGCGTGACGGTATCCGCATCGCGCGCGCGGGTGTCGAAGCCACGGCGCGTCCAGCTGGCGAGCTGCAGGCCGAACTCGCACAGCACCGGCTCGAGAAACGGATTGCGCAGGCCGGCCGGCGCGCGGAAGAAGCGCGGGCGCGTGCCGGCGATCTCGGTCAGCGTCTGCTGCGCGGCCGCGATTTCACGGCGCAGCGCGGCGGGCCCCGACAGCGAGAACGTATGCCGGTGCCGCTGGCTGTGGTTCTCGACCGCGTGGCCGCGCGCGACGATCGCTTCGATCCACTGCGGATGGCGGCGCGCGAGATCGCCGATGCAGAAGAACGTCGCGCGCGCGTCGTGGCGATCGAGCAGGTCGAGCACGCGCGGCGTGACGTCGGGGTCCGGGCCGTCGTCGATCGTCAGCGCGATCCGGCGGCCGGCGCCGGCCGGCAGGCGCGTCCAATTCGGCCCGAGCAGCGCGCTGCGCGGCCACAGGCCGGCGGCGGTCAGTGCGAGATGCGACGCGACCACGCCACCGGCGGCCCACGGCCATGCGGCCGGTTGCGCGACGACGGCCGCGAGCGCGCCCGCGTGCAGCGCGGCCGTGCCCGCGATCAGCGGCGTCGGTTTCCAGCGGCGCGCATCGCCGGGCTGGCGAGGCGGAACGGACGACGGCGCGTTCATGCGCGACCTCCTGTCGGCTCACGATGAGGGCTGCCAGCGGCCACCGCCGCCGCGCGCGGCGCGAGAATCGCGGCGAACGCGAGCGCGAGCATCGCACCGGGGCCGACGGTCAGCCCGAAGGTTTCGAGCAGCGGCACCCGCGACAGCGCGAGCAGGCCGAAGCCGGCGACCGTCGCGAGGTTCGCGATCAGCAGCGACACGAGCGTGTGCGGCGTGACCGGTTGCGCGTCGTCGCGCTTGCAGAAGAACAGCGCATAGTTCGAGCCGACCGCGACGATCAGCAGCATCCCGACGAGGTGCAGGATCGTCAGCGGCACGCCGGCGAGCGCGAAGCCGGCCGTCACCACCAGCACGGCCGCGACCAGCGGCGCGAGCGCGCGTACGACGCGGCGCGGCGAGCGCAGCGCGATCAGCAGCAGCACGGCGATCGCCGCGAAACCCGCGAGCGACAGCCGGATGTCCTCGTGCACGTAGTTCACGTACAGGCGGTCGGCCTCGGCCTTCATGTCGACGAACAGCGCGTCGGGCACGCCGGCGCGCGCGACGGCCGCGCGAATCGGCGCGGCATCGAGCGCCGGAGCCGCCGGACCGGTGCGTGCGACGTCCGGCGCGCGCAGCGGCAGCATCGCGCGCCAGCGGCCCGCGCGCTCGGTCAGCAGCGCGTCGACGGCGAGCGCCATCGACGTGCCGCGCAGGTCCGCGCGCGTGAGCAGCGGCGCGTGGCGTGCGGCCTCGACATCGGCGATGAACGGAGCGAACAGCTCGGGCCTGACCGGGATCGGCTGGTTCGCGACGGCCGCGCGCATGCGTGCGGCAAGCGTGTCGGCGTCCGGCAGGCTCGCCTGGCGCGCGCGCTGCGCGGCGTCGCTCGGCAGGTAGCGCGCGGGACTTTCGAAGCCCGCGAGCGCGCCGCGCTCGACGAGCGGCTGCAATTGCGCGGCGACCCGTTCCGCGCGTTCGAGCGCGGCCTGTTCGGTCGGCGCGGAAATCACGACGAGATAGCGCACGTCCGGCGCGCCGAGATCGGCGCGCAGGCGTGCGTCGAGTGCCTGCGCGCCAGCGGGCACGGGGCTCAGTGCCGCAAGCTCGCGGCTCCACAGGCCGTCGCGATGCAGCATGAGCGTCGCGCACGCGGCGAGCACGAGCGCGGCGAGCGGCCAGCGCAGCCGCGGCGCGGCAGCGGCCGCGCGCGCGAGCACCGCGCCGACGCGCGACACGTCGCGAATTGCGACGTGCTCGCCGCGCAGGTGCGGCAGCACGAAGCGCGTGACGAGCGCGGCGGCCGTCAGCCCGGCGATCGAGTAGAGCCCGAGCTGCACGAGGCCCGGAAAACCGGAGAACAGCATCGACGCGAAGCCGCACACGGACGTCAGCACGCCGAGCCGGATCGTCGGCCAATAAGCGGCGATCCATGCCCGCGTCGCGTCGGCGGGCCGTGCGGTGCCGCGCGAGCCGGCCTGCGCCGATTGCACGAACAGGTAGATCGAATAGTCGACGGCTTCGCCGATCAGCGTCGTGCCGAAGCCGAGCGTCAGCCCGTGGACCGTGCCGAACGCGATGCCGACCGCCGCGATGCCGGCGGCGATGCCCGTCAGCACCGGCAGCAGCCCCAGCGCGAGCGTGCGCGGCGAGCGGTACAGCGTCAGCAGCAGCGCGACGATCAGCACGACGCTCGCCGTCGACAGCCGCTCGACGTCGTGCCGGATCGTGTCGCGCGTGTCGACCGAGAACACGCCTGGGCCGGTCATCGCGAGCGTGTACGCGGCCGGGTTCGGCAGCGCCTGCGTCGCGGCGGAGAACGCGCGGCGCACCGCGTCGATCGCGCGTGCCTGCGCATCGGTGTCGGAGCCGGGCGCGGCCGTCTGCACGACGAGCACCGCGCGCGTGCCGTCGCGCGACGCCCATACGCCGTCGCGGCTGGCGGGCTGCGCGCCGCTGTCGAGCTGATTGACGAGCGCCGTCACTTCGCCGGTCGGGTCGCGCGGCAGCAGTGCCTTCGCGACGAGCCCCGCCGACGAACTCAACAGGTCGAGGCTGTCGCCGAGCGCCTGGTGCAGGCCGTCCGCGCTGAAGCGCTGCGGCGCGACGGCCGGGCTCAGCAGGTAGCGATGGTCGAACACGAACTGCCGGTCGTGTGTGTCGTCGACGGCTTCGCCGTTGTTGATCGAGGAGAATTGCCGGTCGGCGCGCAGCGTGCCGGCGACGCGCCGCGACAGCGCGGCACGCGTGGCCGCATCGCCGCCGTCGATCGCGACGAGGATCAGCCGCGACACGATGCCGTCGCGCAGTTGATCGACGAGCACGCGCTGCCCCGCGCTCGGTGCGCGCGGCAGGAACGCGGACAGGTCGGCCGTGAAGTTCGCGCGGGCGATCGCGATCCCGCATGCGACGAGCGCGAGCAGCCACACGAGCACCGCGCGTTGCCGCCACGCGGGCAGGCGGTGCGTGACGGGGGCGGGCGGCCGGGTGCGATCGTCCATCAGTTCGCCGGGACGGGTTGCAGGCGCATCGTCGAACGGTCGCCGTCGGCCTGCCGGATCGCGACGCTGCGCAACACGTCGCGCGAGCCTTCGAGCGTGATCGTGCTGACGACCTTCAGCATCCGCGAGTCGAGCGGCGTGAGCGTCAGCGTCCAGTCGTCGCCGCGACCGGCGAGCGCGACCTTGTAGACCTGCTCGAGCGCATAGCGGTTGCCGGCGAGCGTCGCGCGGATGCTGTCGATGAACGCGCCGAGCTCCGGATAGCGCGCGAGCGCGAGCGTGTACTTGCGGTTGTTGCGCTCGACGGTGAGCATGTCGCCGTCGACCACGAGATGTTCGGGCTTCGGGTTCAGCGTGTGCTTCTCGAGATGGTCGGGTGCGACGAACACGAGCTCGCCCGACGATTCGAGCGGCTGCGTGGTGATCGACAGCGTCTTCGTCTCGGTGAACGTCGCGCGCCCCGACTTGTGCTGCGCGAGTGTCGACATCAGCCGGTCGAGGGTCCATGCCGAACCGGTGTCGGCCGCGTGCGCGGGCAGGGCGAGCGCGACGGCGGCCGTGACGGCGAACCTGCGTGCGGCGCGGCGCAGCGCGCGCGGGTGCGGCAGCGGGAGCATCGGTAGCAACATCGGCGGAAAGCGGCGAACGGCGGTCATGCGTCGGAATCCCTCGTGGCGGACAGGCCGGCGCACGCGTGCGCCGCGTCGCGGCGCGCGGCGGCCGTGCCGGTCTGCCAGAAATCGAAATAGTTGAACCAGTTGTACGGCGCCGCGCGACAGTACTGGTCGAGCAGCATGACGTAGCGCGCGAGCGCCGCGTCGACGGCCGCCGCGCGCGTGTCGCGGCGCACGTCGGAAAAATCGGCGAGCGTCTCGAAGTGCACATCGTAGCGATTGCCGTCGCGATAGAGGCCCGTCATGAACAGCACCGGACGCCGCAGCATCGCGGCCATGTACAGCGGCCCGAGCGGGAATGCCGCCGGCGCGCCGAGCAGCGGCAGCCACCGCAGCGACGCGGTCGCGTCGTCGAGCAGCGTGCGGTCGGCGAGCATCCCGACCATGCAGTTCGCGTCGAGGCGTTCGCGCACCTTCAGCATCGAGTCGACCTGCCCGAGCGGAATCACTTCCGGCTTCGCGGCCGGGTTGACGGCGGCGAGCGTCGCATTGATCTTGCGCGCGTTCTCTTCGAACATCGTGACGACGACGCGCAGGTCCGGGCGCGTGCGGCCGATCGCGCGCACGACTTCGAAGCTGCCGAGGTGCGCGCCCATCAGGAATGCGCCGCGCCCGCCGGCGAGCGCGGCGTCGACCCGTGTTTCGCCGTGCAGCCGGATGTCGAACAGGTCGAAGCGGCCGTTCATCAGGTAGATGCGGTCGTGGATCGTCGCCGCGAACGTGAACACGTGCCGGTACACGTCGCGCCAGCGCGCGGGACGGCCGAGCACGCGGCGCAGGTAGTCGCGCGACGCGGCGCACGCGACCGGCGAGAACAGCACGAAATAAGTCGCGACGGCATGCAGCACGATGCGCGATGGCCGACGGCCGAAACGCAGCGAGATCCAGGTCATCACGCGCAGCAACCCGGCGTTGCTGCGTTCCTGGCGCTCGGCCCATGCGGTGCGCTTCATCGCTGCGCGCCGTCCTGCGCGGCCGGCGGCGCGGACAGCACGCCGGTCGCGACGTCGCGCGCACCCGCGCGCAGCGTGAAGCGGATCGCGCCGCCGGCCGCTGCATCGAACGCGAGATCGAGCGCCTCGCCGGGCGCGACCGGGCTCAGGAATTTCGCGGAAGCCAGCCGCCACGTATCGAGCGGGCGATTCAGCGATGCGCCGAGTGCGGCGATCGCGTGATCGAGCAGCACGACGGCCGGCACGATCGGACGACCGGGGAAATGACCGGGCAGCGCCGGATGATCGGCGGGAATCGTGAACGCGAGCGGCGCATCGGGCGCGGCCGTCGCGGCGCGCTCGCGCACGTCGGCCCCGGCGGCGCGCGTGTGCCGTGCGACGAGCGCGGCGACCACGTCGCGCGGCAGCTTGCCCGTTTCGTTGCGCGGCAATGCGTCGACGAACACGAGCGGGCGCGGCATGAACGCCGGATCGATCCGTTCGCGCAGCGCGCGCTGCAGGTCGGCCGCGGCGAGCGTCGGCGCGACCACGAGCGCGACGAGGCGCGTGACCGGTTCGCGGGTCGCATCGGCGTCGGCCGGCGCGATGTCGTCCGGCATGAAGAACACGCCGTCGACGACGTCGGCAATCGCGTTCAGCTGATGGTTCAGGTAGGCGAGCGACGTGCGCTTGCCGGCGATGTTGACGAGGTCCGCCTTGCGGCCGTGCAGCAGGAACCGGCCGTCGCCGAGCAGCTCGAGCGCATCGCCCATCGGCACCGGGGTTTCGACGTGTCCGCCCGACACCCACACGGTCGGGCCGCTGTCGTCGCCCGCGGCATCGTGGTCCGACGCGTCGTGCGCCGCGCGCGCGTCGAGCCGGATGTCCGGGAACGGTTGCCACGCGGCGCCCTGCGAC
The DNA here is from genome assembly GCF_003853505.1 of Burkholderia sp. Bp9015. NCBI lineage: Bacteria > Pseudomonadati > Pseudomonadota > Betaproteobacteria > Burkholderiales > Burkholderiaceae > Burkholderia > Burkholderia sp. Bp9015. The sequence continues at coordinate 175,925 of NZ_QTPZ01000013.1, read as the reverse complement.
GTGCGGCGCGTCGCGATCTGGCCGGTTTCGGTGCTGCCGTAGATTTCGACGAGCGGCGCCTCGAGCGCGGCCTCGGCTTCGTACGCGAGTTTTTCCGACAGCGGCGCGGTGGCCGACAGCACGAGCGCGGCCGGCGGCAGCGCATGGCCGGCCGACAGCAGCGCGCGCAGGTGGATCGGCGACGTGACGAGCACGCGCGGCTGCGGGATCGCGGCGAGTTCGTCGCGAATGTCGACCGGGTAGAACGGCTGACGGTTGCTGAACGCGAGGCCGCCGATCAGCGCGAGCAGCACCGTCGATTCGAAGCCGTACATGTGCTGCGCGGGCACGGTGCCGATCAGCGTGGCCGCGCGGCCGTCGAGCAGGCCGAGGCGCTCGGCCGCCGCGCGCACGCAGCCGACCAGGAAGCCCCAGGTCTTGCGGTGCGGCACCGGCGCGCCGGTCGAGCCGGACGTGAACACGTACGCCATGATCCGCGACGCGTCGATCTGCGGCACCACGCACGGTGCGTCGTCGGGGAGTTCGCCGGGTGCGGCGTCCGGATACGCGAAGCGCGGCAGGTCGATCGTGCAGTCCGGCGCGTCGTGCAGGCAGAACGCGTCGGGTGCGAACGACGCGAGCTGGCGCACCATCTCGGGCGTGTGCGTCGACGGCAGCAGGCTGATCCTGCCGGTGACGAGCGCCGCGCACAGGCTGACCGCGAAGCGGTAGCGGTCGCGGCACACGTTGAACACGTGGCGGCCGGCGGGCAGTGCGGCGGCCACGCGCGCGACATCGGCGACGAACGTGCGGACGGTGACGGGCGTGCCGTCGCGCCAGGCGATCGTCTGGTCCGGCGAGGAATGGAATACCAGCGGGTGAGTCGGCATAAATCGGTCAAAGCGAAAGGCGGTCACCGGCGCGGCCGCGATGCGGCGCCGCGACGGCCATGAATTCATCGTGACGGCTGCGTCGACGCGCGGTACGCGCGCACCGCGTCGACCATCCGCGGCCGCGCGTCGTGCGGCAGCGCGAAGCGCCGGCACGCATGCTCGGCGGCGAACATCACGGCGACGAGCGGCAGCGACAGGTAATTCGCGAATGTCGACCACGCGACGATCGGCGCGGTCGCGAACAGCAGCGTCGACACGGCGGCGATCGCGACGAAGAACAGCGTCCATGCGAGCGTGATGTGCCGCGTGTAGCGCGCGACGGCCGGCGTGATCGTGCCGTGGATCAGCGTCGCGAAGCGCGTGCACAGCGGCACCTGGCCGGCCGCGAGGGTGCGGCCGAACAGCAGCGCCATCGCGAGGTTGAAGCTCGCGTGCTCCAGATACAGGCCCCATTCGAAATGGCGCGCGAGCGGGATGCGCACGGCCCACAGCGCGACGGCGGCCAGCAGCCACGCCGGCACGAGCCAGGCGCGCCGCGGCGAGCGCAGTGCCGCGCCGAGCGCGAGCAGCAGCGGCGGCACGAGCGCCATCGCGAGGCCGAAGCCGTGCGCGCCGGGCGTCGCGGCCGCGTAGTGCGCGCCGATCTGGTACGCCGCCACCGCGGCGACCGCGCCGGCGCCGCGTACGATGCCGAGCGGCGTGCTCATCGCGGCGCTCCGGGCGCGCGGCGCGGGTGCGCGTTGCCGCCGGCTGCCGCGGCACGGCGGCAAACGGACGGACAAACCGGAGCGAGGGGAGCGGACGGGCGCGGCATGGTTGCTGGAAACATCGGGCGGATCGGGGCCGGACGCGTGCGTCGGGCCGTCAAACATCATATGAATGGCGGCCGGGACGCTAGTCCGGGCCGGCTGTCGTGCACGCACATTTTAGGGCCGCGGCGCGGCGGTTCGAGGCAGGTGCAGCCGGGTTTTGTAACCGAATGTATGGCAGCGCACTGAAGCTTTTGCGGCGACGATCCATTTCCATCCGAAGCGGCTCAAGCGTCTGCTGCGATCGGGTCCCGAAACCGGCCGTGGCGGGGGCCCTTCAGTCTGTAACCATTCCCCGTATACGTGCCGATACCCATCGTCTAGAATCCGCGTAACTTTTACAAACGATCCCCAATAACGCAGGCGGGGAAGCCGGCAGACGCCGGAGGGACGGAGATTCGCGCGCCTCGCACCGCGCCGGGCGTGCACGACGGCTGCCGTTTTCCGGGCGCCTCCCGCTGCCATGGGCCGCCTGCCCGCAAGCATGATGAACGCACTGGAACAAGAGCTCGCCACGCTGATCATCGGCGAACTGAATCTCGAAGACGTCCCGCTCGAAACGGTGACGGCCGGGACCCCGCTGTACGGCGAGGGCTTCGGGCTCGACTCCATCGACATCCTGGAAATCGCGCTGCTGATCTCGAAGAAGTACGGCTTCGAGCTGCGCTCGGACAATCCGGACAACCAGAAGATCTTCGCGACGCTCGGCGCGCTTGCCGCGTACGTCGCCGCGCATCGCACGAAGTGACGAAGGCGCGCGCGGGCGCGACGCGGCACGCAGGGGATGACGGGACGCGGCGGCGGTGGCTGGATGCACCGCCGCCGCGTCGATCGAGGAGGAACGCGATGAACGGAGCAATTCGATGCGGGCGCTCGTAACGGGCGGCAGCGGCGCACTCGGGCAGGCGATTTGCACGACGCTCGCGCAGGCCGGCCACGAAGTCTGGGTACACGCGAACCGGAATCTCGCGCAGGCGCAAGCCGTCGCGCAGCAGATCGTCGCGGCCGGCGGCATCGCGCATGCGATCGCATTCGACGTGACCGACGCGGATGCGACGCTCGCCGCGCTCGCACCGTTCGTCGACGACGCGCCGGTGCAGATCCTCGTCAACAACGCGGGCATTCACGACGACGCGCCGATGGCCGGCATGTCGCGCCAGCAATGGCACAGCGTGATCGACGTGACGCTCAACGGTTTTTTCAACGTGACGCAACCGCTCCTGCTGCCGATGATCCGCACGCGGCGCGGCCGGATCGTCAACATCGCGTCGGTCGCCGGCGTGACCGGCAACCGCGGACAGGTCAACTACGCGGCCGCGAAGGCGGGGCTGATCGGCGCGACGAAGTCGCTGTCGCTGGAACTCGCGTCGCGCGGCATTACCGTGAACGCGGTCGCGCCCGGCATCATCGAGTCGCCGATGGCGGAACATGCGTTTCCCGCCGAACGGATCAAGCAGCTCGTGCCCGCGCAGCGCGCCGGCCGGCCCGACGAAGTCGCGGCGATGGTCGCGTATCTGGTATCCGATGCGGCCGCCTATGTGACGGGGCAAGTGCTGTCCGTCAACGGCGGCCTCGCATGACGACGCGCGCCGCGTCGGCTTGACGCGAAGCAACGGCGCGCAACGCGGCGCGTGGCCACGATGCCGCGAGCCCGCGCCGCATAGTGAGGAAATCGAAGTGTCAGTGCACCCTGTCGACGCCGAACGGCGAGCGTGTTCCCCGTCGTCCGCCACCAGCGCGGTCGCACGCGGACCCATGGCGGCCACGTCCACCGCGAACGGCGGCAATCGTGCGTTGCGGCTCGTCCAGATCGATCAGGCACGGCTGGCTGCGCTGCTGCACGATGCGCAGCAGCGGGGCGACGCATTCGGCCGCGTGTTTCCCGGTGCGCTGGGCGCGGTCTGCATCGGCGCGGCCGGGTCGCCGGCCGATGCGATGGCGCGCATGCTCGCCGCCGCCGCGCCCGACCTCCCGCTCGCACCGGTGCAGATGGCGCTGCTCGATGCCGGCAGCCATGCACGCGCCGGTGCGGTCTGCGAAATCTGGCAGTGCGACGCGCGCGACCTGCGCAGCGAGCGACGCGGCGCGCTGCAGTACCGCTACAGCGCAACGGCGGGGCTCGTGTTCGGCAGCATCGTCGTGCAGGAAGCGCAGGCAGCGCATGAAGCTCAGGAATCGGCCGATGCGGATCGCGACGGCGGCACGCCGCTCGAGCGCACGACGTACGACGCGTACCGCGCGCTGTTCGACGTACTCGATACGCTCGGCATCCCGCATCCGCTGCGGATCTGGAACACCGTGCCTGCGATCAACGCGCAGCAGTTCGGGATCGAACGCTATCGTCAGTTCAATATCGGCAGGCAGCGCGCGTTCGACGCGTGCCGCCGCGCGCTGACGGGCGGCGTGCCGGCCGCCTGCGCGCTCGGTTCCGTCGTGCCGGTCGCGGGTGACATGCCGCCGGCCGCGCCGCTCGCGATCCATTTCATCGCGAGCCGTGCGCCGGCCGATCCGGTCGAGAACCCGCGCCAGGTCAGCGCGTATCACTACCCGGCGGAGTACGGCCCGCGTGCGCCGACGTTCGCGCGCGCGGCCGCATGGCCGGGCGACGCTGCCGCGCCGCTGCTGTTCGTGTCGGGCACCGCCAGCGTCGTCGGGCATCGCACCGTGCATCACGGCGACGTCGTCGCGCAAACGCGCGAGACGCTCGCGAACCTGGCCGCCGTGCTCGAGCAGGCCGCGCGGCAGGGGCACGGCCCGTTCACGCTTGCCGACCTGAGCTACCGCGTCTACGTGCGCGACGCCGGCGATGCCGCGGCGCTCGCCGCGATCGAACGCACGTTGCGCGATGCGGCCGGCCCCGGCGTGCGGCCGCTGTTCGTCCACGCGGACGTGTGCCGCGACGATCTGCTGGTCGAGATCGAGGCGAGCGCCGGCCATCCTCTGGAGCACCTGTCGTGAAGCGCGCGGGCCTGTCGCTGCGCGAACCGTCGCCGCACGCGGGCGGCGTCGACGAAGCCTGTCGGCAGTCGCCTGCAGGTCATAAACTTTTGTCAGGATCCTCGTCTTCGCAATCGGCCGTTCCCATGTCCACGCTGCAGGCCTCGTCCACCCATCTCGTACTGATTCCGAGCTACAACCCGGGCGTCAAGGTCGACACGACCGTGCGCAACGCCCGCGCGCAGTGGAATCCGGTGTGGGTCGTCGTCGACGGCAGCACCGACGGCAGCGCCGAGCGCCTGCAGGCGATGGCCGAGCGCGACCCCGGGCTGCGCGTGATCGTGCTGCCGGCGAACCGCGGCAAGGGCGCCGCGGTGCTGGCCGGGCTCGACGCGGCGGCCGCGAGCGGCTTCACGCACGTGCTGACGATGGATTCCGACGGCCAGCATCCGGCCGATCTGATTCCCGAATTCATGGCCGCGTCGCAGGGGGCGCCGGATGCGATGGTGCTGGGCCTGCCGAAGTTCGACGCGAGCGCGCCGCAGCTGCGCGTGCAGGGCCGGCGGCTGTCGAACGGATGGGCCGACCTCGAGACTCTGTGGGCCGGGATCGGCGATTCGCTGTACGGCTTTCGCGTGTACCCCGTCGCGCCGCTCGCCGCGATCATGCATCGCCAGCCGTGGATGCGCGGCTTCGACTTCGATCCGGAAGCCGCCGTGCGGCTGTGCTGGGCCGGGGTGCGGCCGATCCGCATCGAAGCGCCGGTGCGTTACTTCGGCGCGCACGAGGGCGGCGTGTCGCATTTCCACTACGGCCGCGACAACGCGTTGCTCGCGTGGATGCACCTGCGGCTGTTCGCCGGTTTCCTGGTGCGGCTGCCGATGCTGGTCGCGCGGCGGCTGACGCGCCGGTCGCGTTCCGCGTTCGGCCGGTCGTCCGGCCGCGGCGATTGACGGTCCGATTGTCATCAATCGGCTGAGCAATCGCGCCGTTCATTCCGTATTTGTCAGTAATCAAGCTGTCATTCGATGTAAACATCTGGTAATTTTCTGCCGGATTATGCAAAATCGCCGCTCCCAAATACAACTACCGAGGGATCCGGGATGCATATCAAGAAAGCGGCGGCCGCGTGCGGCATGGTTTTCCTGTTGAGCGCATGCGGTGGCGTGCAGAATCTCGACGCGAACAGCCTCACGTCGGCGGGGACCAACCTGGTCAAGGCGGCGACGCTGTCGGACAGCGACATCGCGGCACTGTCGAACGACTCGTGCAAGGCGAGCGACGCCGAATCGAAGATCGCCGCGCCGAACAGCGCGTACGCGAAGCGCCTGACGAAGGTGATGAAGGGCTTCGGCGACATGACGCTGAACGGCCAGAAGATCAACTACAAGGTCTACATGACCAAGGACGTCAACGCGTGGGCGATGGGCAACGGCTGCGTGCGCGTGTACAGCGGCCTGATGGACATGATGAACGACGACGAGCTGCGCGGCGTGATCGGCCATGAAATGGGCCACGTCGCGCTGGGTCACTCGAAGAAGGCGATGCAGACTGCCTACGCGGTCAGCGCGGCACGCACCGCGGCCGGCGCGGCATCGCCGGGCGTCGCGGCCCTGACGAGCTCGCAGCTCGGCGACATCACCGAGAAGTTCATCAACGCGCAGTTCTCGCAGACGCAGGAAAGCGCGGCCGACGACTACTCGTTCGACCTGATGAAGCAGAAGAACATGAACCAGAAGGGTCTCGTCACCGCGTTCCAGAAGCTCGCGCAGCTCGATGGCGGCAAGAGCTCGATGATGAGCTCGCACCCGTCGTCGACGAGCCGTGCGCAGCACATCCAGGATCGCATCGCGAAGGGCAGCTGAGCGCCGCCGGATGGCGCCGGCCTCGTCCGGCGCCCGGGATGAACGAAACCCCACGCTCTTGCGGGCGTGGGGTTTTTGTTTTCCGGGGAAGCGGAAAGCGGCCGGAAAGCGGCCGCGCCGCGTGCTTACGGCACCATCCCCGGCAGCACGTACGCCTGCACGAGCGTGATCAGGCCGACGATCACCGCGAACAGCAGGCTGTGGCGCACGGTGAAGCGGAACAGCTCCGATTCCTTGCCGACCAGCCCCGTTGCCGCGCATGCCACCGCGATCGATTGCGGCGAGATCATCTTCGCGGTCACGCCGCCCGTCGTGTTCGCGGCGACCGCGAGCGTCTCGGGCACGCCGAGCTGGTGCGCGGTCGCTTGCTGCAGCGAGCAGAACAGCGCGTTCGACGACGTATCCGAGCCGGTCAGGAACACGCCGAGCCAGCCGAGGAACGGCGAGAAGAACGGAAACGCGGCGCCGGTCGCGGCGAGCATCAGCGCGAGCGTCGACGACATCCCCGAGTAGTTCGCGACGAACGCGAACGCGAGCACGAGGCCGATCGACAGGATCGGGCGCGTGAGCTCCTTCAGCGTTTCGCCGAACGTGACGAGCGCGTCGCGCGGTTTCATCCGCAGCAGCGCCATCGAGATCAGCGCGGTCACGAGGATCGCGCTGCCCACCGCCGACACGAGGTCGAGCTTCAGCACCGCGTCGAGCGCCTTCGGCGTCGCGGCGATCGGCGCGGTCTTCACGACGAGCTGGTCGAGCCCGGCCACGTGGAACTTGAGGACGGTCGACGCGAGCGCGCCGTGCGCGGCGAACAGCGCCTTGAACGGCGCGATGCTCCACACGGTGACGACGGCCGTCAGGATCAGGAACGGCGACCACGCGCGCACGGTCTGCGCGAGCGAGTACGGCGACGCCTGGCGGCTCGCGCCCGCACCGTTGCCGCCCGCACCGAACCCCGCGAGCGCCGCGCCGCCGCCCGACGCGACGAGGCCGCCGGCCGTCTGCTTCGCGCTGCCCGGTTGCCAGACCTTCAGGAACGCGGCGAGCGAGACGAGGCTGACGAGCGACGACGTGATGTCCGGCAGCTCGGGCCCGATATGGTTCGACGTGAAGTACTGCGTGATCGCGAAGCTGCCGCCGGCGACGAGCGCGGCCGGCCAGGTCTGCCGTACGCCGCGCAGCCCGTCCATCATGAACACGAGCCAGAACGGCACCGCGAGCGACAGCAGCGGCAGCTGGCGGCCGGCCATCGCGCCGATGTGGAACGCGTCGATGCCGGTCACCTGTCCGGCGACGATGATCGGGATGCCCATCGCGCCGAACGCGACCGGCGCGGTGTTTGCAATCAGACACAATCCTGCCGCGTGCAGCGGCTTGAAGCCGAGGCCGACGAGCAGCGCGGCCGTGATCGCGACGGGCGCGCCGAAGCCGGCGGCGCCTTCGAGGAACGCGCCGAACGAGAAGCCGATCAGCAGCATCTGCAGCCGCTGGTCGTCGGTGATCGACAGCACCGACGCGCGGATGATCTCGAACTGGCCGGTCTTCACGACGATCTTGTACAGGAACACCGCCGCGACGATGATCCACGCGATCGGCCACAGGCCGTACGCGAAGCCGAAGCCGGCTGCGGCGAGCGCCTGCGGCACGGGCATGCCATACGCGAGGATCGCGACGCCGAGCGCCAGCAGCAGCGTGATCGCGGCGGCGACGTGCCCCTTCATCCGCAGTGCGGCGAGCGCGACGAAAAAGAAGATGATCGGGATCGCGGCGACGAACGCCGACAGCCCGAGGCTGCCGAGCGGGGTGTAGATCTGATGCCAAACCTGCATGGTTGTCTCCTCCATGGATTTCTATCGGTACGGGTTTGAAAGCGGGGTGGTCTATTCGGGTTGGCCGCGTGCGCGCAGCAGGTCGGACAGGCTGCGCGGCGCCGGCTCGAGCGGCGTGCGATGTTGGGTCCAGCCCATCTGCTTCGCGGGCGTCAGCGCGCGCAGCCGCGTCGCGCTCCAGCGGAACGCGCGATACGCGCGCGGATGCGCAAACGCGCCGGACCAGAAGCGCCACACGAGGTCTTCCGCGCGGTTGTAGTTCGCGCCCTGGCCGCGCAGCGGATGCGCGACGGGTTCGTCGGGCTTGCGGTTCGCCTCGGTACGCAGCCGCACCAGCAATTGCGGGATCGGAATCCGGACCGGGCACACCTCGCCGCACGCGCCGCACAGCGTCGATGCGGTCGGCAGGTCGGCCGTCGCGTCGAGGCCGAGCAGGTGCGGCGAGATGATCTTGCCGATCGGGCCCGGGTAGGTCGTGCCGTATGCGTGGCCGCCGATCCGCGTATAGACGGGGCAGTGGTTCATGCACGCGCCGCAGCGGATGCATTGCAGCGTCGCGCGCAGCTGCTCGTCGGCGTAGGCCTGCGTGCGGCCGTTGTCGAGCAGCACGAGATGCAGCTCGCGCGGGCCGTCGCGTTCGCCGTCGCGGCGCGGGCCCGAGATCAGGTTGAAGTAGGTCGTGATCGCCTGGCCGGTGGCCGAGCGCGTGAGCAGGCTCGACAGCGGCACGATGTGCTCGAGTTTCTCGACGACCTTCTCGATCCCCATGATCGCGACGTGCGTGTCGGGCACGGTGGTCGACAGCCGGCCGTTGCCCTCGTTCTCGACGAGCCACAGCGTGCCCGTGTCGGCCGCCGCGAAGTTCACGCCGGACAGGCCGATGTCGGCTTCCGCGAACGCGCGGCGCAGCGCACGCCGGCCGGTCTGGATCAGCTCGTCGACGTCCTCCGTGTAACGCGTGCCCGGGATGTGTTCCTCGAACAGCTCGGCGATGTCGCCGCGCGTCTTGTGGATCGCCGGCATCACGATGTGCGACGGCTTTTCGCCCGCGAGCTGCACGATGAACTCGCCCATGTCGGACTCGATGCAGTCGACGCCGTGATCCGCGAGGTAATGGTTCAGCTCGATTTCCTCGCTCGCCATCGACTTGCCCTTGATCACGCGGCGCGCCTTCTTCGCCTGCGCGATGCCGAGCACGATCGCGTTCGCGTCGGCGGCCGTCTCGGCCCAGTGCACGTGCACGCCGGCCGCGGTGAGCTTCGCCTCCAGCCGCTCGAGCAGCGCGGGCAGTTGCGCGAGCGCGTGCTGGCGCACCGCTTCGCCGAGATCGCGCAGCTGCTGCAGCTCGGTGTCGTCGGAGAACTGGGTCGCGCGCTTGCCTTGCAAGAAATCCATCGCGCCGCGGAAGCTGCGGCGCAGCGCGGGATCGTCGAGCGCGGCGCGCGCGCGGGCCTTGAAGTCGCCCGGGGCGACGAATTGCAGCGGTTGGTCGCTCATCGCGGCAGGTCCTGGCAGGCGGTTGCGGTCGGTTCGGTGACGATCACGACCCAGAGCTTGCGCGGGCCGTGTGCGCCATACGCGAGGGTCTGCTGGATGTCGGAGGTCTTCGACGGGCCCGACACCAGCACGACGTTGGTCGGCATGCCGGCGTGCCAGCGCTCCGCGTGCGCGGCCGCGTGAAGGTCCGCGTGCAGCGTGTTCGCATGCACGAGCGCGACGTGCAGCGGCGGCACCAGCGACACCGTGCGCGGCGTGCCGGCATCGGGCGCGAGCACGACCGTGCCGGTCGCCGCGATGCCCGAGCGCGCAACCGTGAAGCCCGCGTCGATCGTGTCGAACAGCTCGGCTTTCCATGCGTCGATCGGCCGGTCGAACGGCACCGGCGCGACCGCGTCGGGCAGCGCCTGCGCGAGGGCCGCCGATTCGGCGCGGGCCGGGTCGAGCAGCAGGCGGCGCACGCCGGCCTCGGCCAGGCGCGCGGCAAGCTGCGCGGGCCATGCGTCGGCGGTGGCGCACCAGACTTCGGCGTGCGACGCGGCGAGCGCGGCCTGCATCGTCTGCGCGAGCGCGCGAGGATCGGGCGCGACTGCCGCGCGCCGCGCCGCGTAATGCATGTCGATGCGCGCATCGAGCGCGGGCGCGGCGTTCACGGCGACGCCGGGGGCGGCGGCGCGCAGGCGCGCGAGGATGGCGTCGCGCGCGCTCATTGCGTGTCTCCGCGCAGCGAGCCGGCACCGGTCGTGCGGCGCCACAGGAAGCTCGCGAGATGCTCGACGGGCAGCGCCGCGCCGGCCTTGGCCGCAGCGTGGCCGATGTTCAGCAGGCAGCCGCAGTCCGCCGACACGAGCCGGTCGCAGCCCGTCGCGCAGGCCGATGCGACCTTGTCGCGCACCATCGCGCCGGAGATGTCGGGATGCTTCAGCGAGAACGTGCCGCCGAACCCGCAGCATTCCGATTCGCGTTCATGTTCGATGCGCGTGACGCCCGGCAGCGCGTCGACGAGCGCGACGCCGTGCACGCGCGTGCCCATCTCGCGGCGGGCCGCGCACGACGTGTGCAGCACGACGCGCTCGTCCGGGCCGGCGTTGGCGGTGACGGCGTCGAGCCGCACGTCGAGCACATGGACGAGGAATTCGGCGAGTTCGTAGGTGCGCTCCGCGATCGCGCGTGCCTTCGGGCCGTGCACGGGATCGTCGGCGAACAGGGCGGGCCAATGGTGCCGGATCATGCCCGCGCACGAGCCGGACGGCACGATCACGGGCCACGGCTCGGCGAACAGGTCGAGCTGCGCGGCCGCGACGCGGCGCGCTTCGTCGGGATTGCCGCTGCTGTAGGCCGGCTGCCCGCAGCAGCTCTGGCCGCGCGGATAGTGGACGGTCAGGCCTTCGCGTTCCAGCAGGCGGACCGCGTCGAGCCCGGCTTCGGGGACGAACAGGTCGACCAGGCAGGTCGCGAACAGATAGACGTGCGCGGGGGCGGCGGCGGGGTAGTGCCTTTCGTTCATGTCTCGCTCCAGGGGTGCCGGCCCGGCATGCGAATGCGGGACGACGATTTCGCTGCATAATTCCCGCGACGGCGCCGCAGCTCAAATTGGTTGGGCCAATCGGCGTGACGGGTATTCCGGATGGGGAGACGGCGATGGCGGCGATGACGGCACGGGGCCGGACCGAAGTGGTGATGCGCAAGATCGAGACGGCGCTGCTCGACGGCACGTGGCCGGCCGGCGCGCGGCTGCCGGCCGAGCGCGTGCTCGCGCAGCAGTACGGCGTCGCGCGCAATACGGTGCGCGAGGCGACCCAGCGGCTCGTCGCGCGCGGGCTGCTGCAGAGCCGGCGCGGCGCGGGCGTCTACGTGACGGACCAGTTGCGCGCGGGCATCGCGTCGCCGTGGGGGCAGCTGGTTGCCGACCATCCGGCGCTGCGCGACGACATACTCGAGTTTCGCCGCGTGCTTGAAGGCGCGACCGCGTATTTCGCCGCGCTGCGCGCCGACGCGCACGACCGGCGCCGGATCCGCGCGCTGCTGCGCGAGCTCGAGACCGCGCACGCGAACGACGACGCGGCCCTCGAGGCGTCGGCCGACGCGAAGCTGCACGAGGCGATCGCGCTCGCGTCGCACAACACGATGTTCCTGCACCTGCACACGAGCGTGCTCGGGATGCTGCGCGAGCACATCTCGATCAACGTCGCGGGGATGACCACGCACGACGAGCAGGCATCGGAGTTGCTGCTGCAGCAGCACCGGGTGGTCTGCGACGCGATCTGCGCGCACCGGCCCGAGGAGGCGCGCACGGCGATGCAGACCCATATCGACTACGTGCGCAGCCACTTCGAGCGAAGCGACGACGCGCCGTGAGATTGGTTGGACCATGGGCGCGGCGGGTCCGCCTGGCGGTCGAATCCGAGGACGCCCGCCGGCCGCGGTTCAGGGCCGCGGCCGCGCGCGGCATGCGTGGCGGCTCGGCGCCGCATGCGCCGGGCGCACGATTGACCGGTTCATCGGGCGCCCCCTAGAATCGATTGAACCCGCCCGTCAGCCGCGCGCCGCGGCGATTGCGGACCCGTTGATCCGCCTGTCGAGGGAGTTTCCGTGCTCACGTCCTTGATCCGGTGCGCGCCGGCCGCATTGTCGTTGCGCGCCGTCGGCCGCCCGGCCTGCGCGCTCGCCGTGTGCGCGCTGCTGTCGCTGGCCACCGCCTGCGCGACGCATCCGCCCGCCACCACGCTCGATCGTCCCGTCTCGCACGCGTTGCCGACCGATACCGCGACGCCGTTGCGCGCTGCGCTGGCCGCGCCGGAAGCCGCGCATCCGGGGCAGTCGGGCTTCCGGCTGCTGCCCGACGGCGCGACCGCGCTGCAGATGCGCATCGCGCTCGCACGCGCGGCGACGAAGACGCTCGACATGCAGTACTACATCGCGACCGAGGACACGACCGGCAAGCTGCTGCTGGGCGCGGCGCTGTATGCGGCCGATCGCGGCGTGCGCGTGCGGATGCTGGTCGACGACCTGAACTTCCACGACATCGATCGCGTCATGGCCGCGCTGAACACGCACACGAACATCGAGATTCGCGTGTTCAATCCGTTCGGCGCGTCGCAATACGGGATGGTCGAGCGCACGGCCAACTACTTCACGCGGATCGACAGCTTCACGCGGCGGATGCACAACAAGGCGATGATCGCGGACAACCAGCTCGCGATCGTCGGCGGCCGCAATCTCGGCGACGAATACTTCAGTGCGAGCCCGACGTTGCAGTTTCGCGATCTCGACGTGCTCGCCGCGGGCCCCGTGACGAACGATGTCTCGAAGAGCTTCGACGGCTACTGGGCGAGCGCGAGCAGCTATCCGTTGCGCGTGCTGAATCATCAGACGTTCGCTCCGAAGGATCTCGACGCGATGCGCGACGAGCTGCGCGACCACTGGCGCAAGAATGCCGACCCGTACAACGCGAAGCCGCTGAACGCGACACCGCTCGCGCAGCAGATCGCGCGCGACCAGCTCGCGCTCGTGTGGGCGCCGGCCGAATTCAAGGTCGATGCGCCGACCAAGGTCGCGCAGCCGACCGATGCATACGTGAGCCCGCCGATGCAGCGCCTCGTCGAACTGATGCGCGGCGCGCAGAAGGAATTCCTCGCGTTTTCGCCGTACTTCGTGCCGCACGATGCCGGCGTGAAGATCCTCGGCGACACGGTCGGGCGCGGCGTGCGCGTCGCGATCGTGACGAATTCGCTCGCGGCGACCGACGCGGTCGCGGTGCAGGCCGGCTACGCGCCGTACCGCGTGCCGTTGCTTGAGCGCGGCGTCGAGCTGTACGAGTTCAAGGCACAGCCGGGCCAGCAGTCCGCGCGGCTGTTCGGCTCGCGCTCGCGTGCGAGCCTGCACGCGAAGGCGTACGTGATCGACCGGCACATCCTGGTGATCGGCTCGCTGAATCTCGACCCGCGCTCGGCGCACCTCAACACCGAGCTCGCGCTCGTGATCCACAGCCCGGTGCTCGCGCAGCAGGCCGCGGAGATCTTCGCACGGGTGACGCAGCCTGATGAAAGCTATCGCGTCACGCTCGTGAAGCAAATGGACGGCGGGCCGCCGGCACTCGAATGGACGGGCGTCGACGGCGGCCAGTCGACCCTCTATCACGTCGATCCGCATGCCGGGCTGCTGCGCAACGTGATGACCGGCCTTTTCATGCTGCTGCCGGTCGACGACCAGTTGTAAGGGCCGGAACGGCTCGGGCCAAACCCGCGATACCGGTGCGCGGGGAAAGGTGATATGGTTGTGCGCGCAACGATATGCGTATCGTGAAGGGTGCCGCCGGACGGCTCGCGCAATGCGGGCGGAAGCGGTGCCGAACGACGCGCCGCACGCGCCATGTGCGCCAAGCACGCCGCGTGCGCCGCCAGGAGACGAGGGACGATACGCGCGCCGCCCGCGCGGCCGCGCAAGCCCGCAACCGGAGTGCCCCATGCAACGTGTACCCAACCAGCCGTTCACGCGTCCCGCCCGTTTTTCCGAAATCGAGTGGCAGGCGCGCGTGCAGCTCGCGGCCGCCTACCGGATCTTCGACCATCTCGGCTGGACCGAGCTGATCTACAACCATATCTCGCTGCGCGTGCCGGGCGAGGACGGTCATTTCCTGATCAATCCGTTCGGGCTCCATTACCGCGAGGTGTGCGCGTCGAACCTCGTGAAGATCGACCTCGACGGCAACGTGATCGGCCATTCCGACTGGCCGATCAATCCGGCCGGCTTCACCTTCCACAGCGCGATCCATGCGGCGCTGCCCGACGCGCACTGCGTGATGCACGTGCATACGACGCCGACGATGGCCGTGTGCTGCTCGCGCGACGGGCTGTCGTTCTCGAACTTCTATTCGGCGCAGCTGTACGGGAAGATCGCGTATCACGATTTCGAGGGCATCACCGTGCATCTCGAGGAAGGGCGGCGCATCGTCGAGAGCGCCGGCGGGCGGCCCGTGCTGCTGCTGCGCAACCACGGGCCCGTGACGATCGGCGCGACGCTCGCGCAGACCTTCTCGTTGATGTGGCTGCTCAATCGCGCGTGCGAGGTGCAGGTCGCGACCCATGCGATCGGCGATGCACTGCCGATCGCGCCGCCGGTGCTGGAGGGCTGCGTGCGCGATTCGCTGAATTTCGATCCGAAGCACGGTGCGGGGCAGGACGCGTTCGACGCGTTGCAGCGCATCGTCGATCGCATCGATCCCGGCTATCGCGCGTGAGGCGCGGTGCCGGCGCGATGCCGGGCTAGACCGCCGCGGCGAAATCGATTCGCGACGCTTGATGGTGAGCGCAGCGGAAGGTGCCGGACGATGCCCGTATGCCGTGCGGCACGCGCAAAAAAAAACGCGGCCGGATGGCCGCGTGAATACTCGCAGACTCCTTCGGACGAAGGAAACAAGCAACTGTGAGACGAAGTGTAGCGAAAGGCCGCGCGCAGATTCAGGGCGCGTGCTGCAAAGGTCTCTTCCAGGTTCCGTCAGGCTGGCGCGCGACGCGCGGGCTGCCGGATCGGCGGCGATCGACTACCATCATGGAGCGTCCCCCGGCCGGGTGGCGTACCACGTCGTACAAGGAGAATTCATGCCGAAGCTGCGTTTGCTCCAGGTGGCGTTGCTCGCGGGCGTGCTGGCCGCCGGCAGCGCCGCTGCCGAAACGGTGCGCCTGTCCGCCAACCTGCAGCCGTCGAGCGAAGTGCCGCCCACCGCGACCAAGGGCGCCGGCGCCGTCGATGCGACCTACGACACGGCCAGCCACCTGCTGCAGTGGACGGTGACTTACGAACACCTCACGGGGCCGGCGACCGCCGCGCACTTCCACGGGCCCGCGCCGGTCGGCCAGAACGCCGGCGTGCAGGTGCCGATCCCGAAGGACGAGCTCGCGAGCCCGATCAAGGGATCGAAGGCGCTCACCGACGCGCAGGTGACCGACCTGATGGGCGGCAAGTGGTACTTCAACGTGCACACGAAGGAGCATCCGGCCGGCGAGATCCGCGGCCAGGTGATGCCGGCGAACTGAGGCCGGCGAACCTAGGCCGGCAAACCGAGGCCGGCAAACCGAGGCTGGCGTTTGATGTAGAGGCTCCCGTCGAGCGGCGCGGCAACGATCGCACGTACCATCGTGACACTGCGATGACGGAGTAGGTTCGATGAGTTGGCAAAGCAAGTTCGCGTGCTGGCTGCTGCGCCGGCAGTTTCGTCCCGAGACCACGCGCCCGGTGCTCGATCCCGCCCGCGCGCGGCGCTTCACCGACCTCAGAACGGTCGTGCCGCGTCGCGCGCCGTCGGGCTACCGGCTGCGCGAATGTTACCGTCCCGGCGACGCGCCGCTGCGGGGCGAATGGCTCGAACGCACCGATGCGCTCGGCGCGCGCGGGCCCGGCCGCACGCTGCTGTACTTCCACGGCGGCGGCTACTACTTCTGTTCGACGAAAACCCATCGGCCGCTCGTGTTCGGCCTCACCAAGCGCGCGGGCGTGCGCTCGTTCTCGCTCGATTACCGGCTCGCACCCGAGAGCCGCTTCCCGGCCGCGCTCGACGACGCGCTGGCCGCGTACCGGCAATTGCTCGCGCTCGGCACGCCGCCCGAGTCGATCGTGTTCGGCGGCGATTCCGCGGGCGGCGGCCTCGCGCTCGCGACGCTCGTCGCGCTGCGCGATCGCGGCGAACCGTTGCCGGCCGGCGCGATCCTGTTCTCGCCCTGGACCGACCTGGCCGGCACCGGCGCGACGATGCGCAGCAACGACGGCCTCGACCCGATGTTCGAGGCCGCGGCGCTGCCGAAGGCGGCGCAGCTGTATCTGGGCGACGCATCGGCGACGCATCCGTACGCGTCGCCGCTCTATGCGGACTTCACCGGGCTGCCGCCGCTCTTCATCCAGGCCGGCAGCACCGAGGTGCTGCTCGACGACGCGCGCCGCGTCGCCGACAGCGCGAAAGCGGCCGGCGTGCCGGTGGAGATCGAGGTGTGGCCCGACATGCCGCACGTGTGGCAGCTGTACACGCCGATGGTGCCGGAGTCGCGCGCCGCGCTCGACCGGGCGGCCGCGTTCCTGCGCCGCGTCGCGGTCGAGCGGGCGGTTCAGCGCGCGGGCGAGCCGTCGATCGCCTGATACGCGGCCTGCACGGCCACCGAGCCGTACTTGCGCTCGAGCCGGCGCACGGTGAAATGGCCGTGCGCCATCTGCTGGAAGTGGTCGATGAACAGCGTGTTGACGGTCGCGCCGAGCACCGCGCCGATCGCCGGGATCGACTTCGCGGCCATCTGCTCGGTGACCTGCACCGAGAAGCGTGATGCCACCGTCTGCACGAGCTTGAATACCGCCGCCGAGCTGTGCGCGGCGATCCCTTTCGTCGTGATGTCCGACGACGCCTTCGAAATCGCCTGCGCGAGCGCGCCGCGCAGCACGAAATAGCCGAGATCGGCGTCCTCTTCCCGCTTGTCCGGGTTGCCGCCCATGCCGAGCACGGCCAGGCACTGCAGCTGCGTGTCCACCGAGCCCAGGTCCTCGCCCTCGCTGCGCGCGATGTCGCATACCGAGCGGAAGATCAGCGTGGTCGTGACCGGCAGCTCGACCGGCAGCGCGAGGAAGCCGAACGCGCCGCCCGCCGCGCCGGTCGTCGCGACCGCGAGCTTGTGCAGCAGGTTGCTCGGCTTGTCCGGCTCGGCATCGGGCGTCTGCGGCTTGCCGAGCGTGCGCAGCGCGATGTTCAGGCACTTGCGCAGCGCAAGCTGCGTCGCGTCGTTGATCTTGCCGGTCGCGAAGTCCGGCAGCCGCGCGATCATCTTCTCGACCGGCGCGCCCAGCACGCCGGTCAGCTTCATCGTCAGCGACGGGCTTTCCAGCACCTGTTTCGCGCGTCGCAACGCATCCTGGTCTTCCGGCGACAGCGTCGCGGCAGGCGTGATCGAAATCGGTTCCATCTTTCTCCTTGGCGGTGGGGAACGGGCCCCCCACCTTCGCCGGCCTAGATTACTCCGCCGTGCTAGAATTTTGAGATTGTTTGACTCATCAAAAGTTGCATCAACAAAAAATGGCTGTCCATACTGCCGCCCACCATTCGAGCGGGCAAGTCCTGCCGTTCCGCGAATCGCTGCTGGCGATGATCGGCATCTCGTTCGTCACCATGCTCGTCGCGCTCGACCAGACGGTCGTCGGCACCGCGTTGCCGACCATCGTCGCCGAGTTGAGGGGTTTCGACCTGTACGCGTGGGTCGCGACCTCGTACCTGCTCAGTTCCGTGATCACCGTGCCGATCTTCGGCCGCCTCGGCGACTACTACGGCCGCAAGTGGTTCGTGATCGCGTCGATCGTCGTGTTCACCGGCGCGTCGGTGCTGTGCGGGATGGCCAACGACATGTTGTTCCTGGTGCTCGCCCGCGGCCTGCAGGGGATCGGCGGCGGGATGCTGGTCGGTACCGCGTTCGCGTGCATTCCCGATTTGTTCCCCGATTCCGTCGTGCGGTTGCGCTGGCAGGTGCTGATGAGCTCCGCGTTCGGCATCGCGAACGCGGTCGGGCCGTCGCTCGGCGGGATCCTGACCCAGTCGTTCGGCTGGCGCTCGGTGTTCTACGTCAACCTGCCGGTCGGCCTGCTGTCGCTGTTCTTCGTGTGGCGCTACCTGCCGCACCTGCGGCACGTCGAGCACGACCGCAAGATGCGGCTCGACTGGCCCGGCGCGCTGCTGATCGCGGTCTCGCTCGGTGCGCTGCAGCTGTTCGTCGAATGGCTGCCGAAGTACGGCGTGATGAGCTGGGCCTCGCTGCTGCTGGTCGTCGCGGTCGGCGCCGGCATCGGCTTGTGGCATTGGGAAAAGCGCTGCGCGCAGCCGATTCTGCCGTTCGACATGTTCGGCAACCGCGCGCTGTCGGCGCTGTTCGTGCTCGCGATCCTGGCTGGCTTCTCGATGTTCTCGCTCTTGTTCTACGCGCCGCTGCTGTTCCAGGGCGGCTTCGGGATGTCGCCGAAGGCGGCGGGGCTCGTGATCACGCCGCTCGTCGTGTTCATCACGATCGGCAGCATCATGAACGGCCGCGTCGTCACGCGCATCCGCAATCCGAACGCAATGCTGCACGTCGGTTTCGTGCTGTTCGCGATCGCGTGCGCGGGCATCGTCGTGTCGACGCACACGACGCCGACCTGGATGCTGATGGCGCTGATGGTCGCGGGCGGCATCGGCCTCGGCTTCGTGCTGCCGAACCTCACCGTGTTCGCGCAGCAGACGGCCGGCCGCGAGCACCTCGGCATCGCGACCGCGCTGCTGCAGTCGCTGCGGATGGTCGGCGGGATGATCGGCACCGCGCTCACGGGCACGCTGGTCAACCAGATGTATTCGAGCGGCGTGCGCGACGCGCTGTCGGGCGAGCACGCGCTGCAGTGGCACGCGCAGCTCGCCGATCCGCAGATCCTGATCGACCGTGCCGCGCAAGGCGGTCTGGTCGCGGAGCTGACCCGCGCCGGGCATAATGGCGCGCTGCTGCTGGAAACGGCCCGCGAATCGCTGGTCGGCGCGATTCACCTGGGGGTCGCGATGGCGGCCGTCGTCGCCGTGGTGTCGGTGTGGCAGTCCCGCCGCGTGCCGCCGATCGCGCTGCGGCACAAGATCGAGCCGCATGTCGCGGCCGATTGAACGATTCACCGATTGAACGAGTAGGCATCAGCGCATGGAAGAACAGGACCGCGTCGCGATCTTGCAGCAATTCGGACGCACGTATCGCGCGTTCATGACCGCGTTCGAAACGCACGTCGGGCAGCCGATGCCGCGCTGGCGCATCATGGTCGCGCTGCACACGATGGACGGGCATTCGTCGCAGAAGAAGCTCGTCGAGGTGCTGCGCATCGATCCGGGCGCGCTCACGCGCCAGTTGAAGTCGCTCGACGCGCTCGGCTGGATCGAGCGCGCGTCCGATGCGCGCGACAACCGCGTGACCAACGTCACGCTGACCGCCGAGGGCCGCGCCGCGTTCGACGCGTGCCTGCCGCGCCGCAAGGCGTTCCTCGACCAGACGATGGCGCAACTGCCGGACGACGTGCTGACCGCCTTGTCGGGCGCGCTGGCGATGCTGGAGTCGCGGATTGCGGATGTCGGCTCGACGCCGGCATCGCACTGAAGGGCGGGGCGGAAGCGGCGCGACGGGATGCGCCCCGTCGGCCGGTCTTGATCGGCGCGGCATGCGGGCTGCACGAACCCGCCGCCGGCCGGCATTTCACTTCAATTCATTCCACTTCGTTCACAGCTCGATGCGCGTGCCGAGCAGCGCGAGGAACTGCGCGAGCCATGCCGGATGCGCGGGCCACGCGGGCGCGGTGACGAACGGCGCGTCGGTCACGGCCGCGTCGACCGGGATGTCCGCATATTCGCCGCCCGCGAGCTTCACTTCGGGCGCGCAGGCCGGGTAGGCCGAGATGCGCTTGCCGCGGATCACGTCGGCGGCCGCGAGCAGCTGCGCCGCATGGCAGATCGCGGCGATCGGCTTGCCGGCTTCGGCGAACGCGCGCACCAGCGCGATCACCTTCGCATCGAGACGCAGGTATTCCGGCGCGCGGCCGCCCGCGATCGCGAGCGCGTCGTAGCCCGCCGCATCGACGTCGTCGAACGTCGCGTTCAGCGTGAAGTTGTGGCCGGGCTTCTCGGTGTAGGTCTGGTCGCCCTCGAAATCGTGGATCGCGGTCTTGACCTTGTCGCCCGCGCGCTTGCCCGGGCAGACTGCATCGACGTGATGGCCG
Source organism: Burkholderia sp. Bp9015 (assembly GCF_003853505.1). Lineage (NCBI taxonomy): Bacteria > Pseudomonadati > Pseudomonadota > Betaproteobacteria > Burkholderiales > Burkholderiaceae > Burkholderia > Burkholderia sp. Bp9015. The sequence goes on along the minus strand of NZ_QTPZ01000013.1, from coordinate 155,376 downwards.
ACGGCCTGCAGCGCCTGGAACGGCACCATCGTTTCGTAGTCTTCGGCGAAATCACCGGTCAGGAACAGGATCTTCTTCGCGGCCATGGCTTTCTCCATTGAACAGCGTTGAGGGGCCGTTCGCGCCGGGCGCGGCAGGCATGCGCTGCGGCGGCGAAGCAGCCCCGAGGACGAAAGCGCAGTGTACTCCGGCAGATTGAAGCGCGCGTGACGGCCGCCCCGCGCGGCGGTGGGGCGGCGAGGCGGCGCGATGGCGCGCCAGGCGTCAGAAGAAGGTTTCGACGACTTCAGTCACGCGGAACTGCGGATCGAGCACGAGCAGCTGGCGCCACTTGTCGAACGTCAGGCACGGATGCGAGATATCGAACGCGACCATGTCGCCGACCTTCACGTCCGCGCCCGGCGGGATCTGCAGGTACGCGTGCTGGTCCATCATCCCGGTGACGGCCCAGCCTTCGCTCGCGGCGACGTCGCGCGGCGCGCTGTCGCGACCCGGGCGGAAGTGGCGCGCCGGCTCGGGCAGGCCCGCGTCGAACGCCGCGTCGCGCTTGCCGAGCGCGATGATCGCGCGGTCGGCTTCCGGCACCGATTGCACGTACGCCCACAGCTGCAGCGCCGGCAGCAGCCCTTCGCCCATCCTGCGGGCGATCGGGTTGCGCGCGAACACGTCGGTCTGCGCCTTCTTGTAGATGCCGACGTCGTGCGTCAGGTAGCAGCCCGGACGCAGCACGACTTCCGCGAAACCGTCATCGGACGCCTTCGCGAATTCCTCCGCGACCACGTCGTACCACGCCGACCCGGCACCCGACAGGATCGCCGGCGTGCGCGCGAAGCGGCCGGCTTCGGCCAGCTCGCGCGTGAACGCGACCGCGTCCTGCAGGAACGCGCGGATCTCGCCTTCCTCCTTCAGCACGCCTTCGTAGAGTTCGATGCCGGCCAGCTTCAGCGTGTCCGGATAGCGCGCGATCGCGTCGAGCACGGCGGTGCGCTGCGCGGCGTCGCGCACGCCCGCGCGGCCGCCCGGCACGCCGAGCTCGATCAGCACGTTCAGCGTTTTCTTCGCTTCGCCGAAGAAGCGGCCGAGCTGGTCGACGCTGTCGGCCGAATCGACGAGGCAGAAGAACTCGAAGTCGGGATCGGACAGTAGCCCCGCGATGATCGTCATGTTCTGGCGGCCGACCAGCTGGTTCGCGAGCAGCACGCGGCGCACGCCGCCGTGATACGCGGCCTGCGTCTGGTGCGCGGTCGCGAGCGTGATGCCCCAGGCGCCGGCGGCGAGCTGGCGGCGAAACAGTTGCGGCGCCATCGTCGTCTTGCCGTGCGGCGCGAACTGCGCGCCGTACTGCTGGACGAACGCCTGCATCCAGTTCAGATTGTGTTCGATGCGATCCTCGTACAGCACCGCTGCCGGCAGGCTGACGTCTTCCGCGAGCAGGTTCCACTCGAGGCGGCCTGCGTCGTCGAGCGGCACGCTCGCGCTCGGCAGGTTGCCGAGGCCCTTGCCCAACGGATTGATTGTCGGTTCCTGATAGTTTGTAACTTTCATGTCATCCCGCTCCATCATCACTATGCATTGCATTGAAGTTGACATGCAGATGGTACAGAAAGTAGCATCGGCGCGGTGATGTTATTTAGTAACATAAAGCGCCACACCCTTTTCAGCAGATGAATTCGTCCGCCACTCCGTCCGTTCCGTTCACCGCCGAGCAACCGGTTGCCCAGCCGGTCCTCGACATCGTCGCGCGGATCGCCGAATGCGCGCCCGAGCTGCGCGAGGCCGAACGCAAGGTCGCGGCATTCATCCTCGCCGATCTCGCGCGCGCCGCGCATGCGAGCATCGGCGCGCTCGCGCGCGACGCGGAGGTCAGCGTCGCGACGGTCACGCGGTTCGCGAAGGCCGTCGGCTGCCGCGACGTGCGCGAACTGAAGGTGCTCGTCGCGCAGGCGGCGGCGGTCGGCCAGCGCTTTCTCGTGCCGTCCGGCGAGCCTGCGGAAGCGGACGCGAGCCCGGCATCGGTCGTCTACGACGAGATCCGCGTCGCGCTCGCGCACAACCACCAGCTGCTGCGCAACACGTCGTTCGATGCCGCGGCCGATCTGCTCGCCGGCGCGAAGATGGTCTACGTGTACGGGCAGGGCGGCGGCTCGACCGCGCTCGCCGACGAACTGCGCTTCCGGCTCGTGCGCTTCGGGCGGCCGGTCGCGAGCTACCAGGACAGCCTGCTGCAGCGGATGGTATCGGCGACGCTGTCGCGCGACACCGTGGTCGTCGCGCTGTCGGTGAGCGGGCGCGTGCCCGAGCTGCTCGAGAGCTGCCGCCTCGCGAAGCGCTACGGCGCGAAGCTGATCGCGATCACCGCGCCGGCTTCGCCGCTCGCGAAGCTCGCCGACCACCTGATCCCGGTCGTCGCGTTCGAAACCGATTTCATCTACAAGCCTTCGACATCGCGCTACGCGATGATGATGGCGATCGACGTGCTCGTCACCGGAGTCGCGCTGCGGCTCGGCGATGCGGGCCGAGAATCGCTGCGCCGCATCAAGCATGCGCTCGATGCGCACCGCGGCGGCGGAGACCGTCAACCGGTAGGAGACTGACCATGCATTCGCATCCCGAAGCCGCCGATACGCTGATCGTCGGCGCGCAGCTGTACGACGGCACGGGCGCACCGCCCGTCACGCGCGACGTCGCGATCCGCAACGGCGTGATCGCGGCGATCGGCAACCTGTCGAACTGGCTCGCCGAGACCGTCGTCGATGCGAACGGCCGCGCGCTCGCGCCGGGCTTCGTCGACGTCCACACGCACGACGACACGCACGTGATCCGCGCGCCGCAGATGCTGCCGAAGATCTCGCAGGGCGTGACGACCGTGATCGTCGGCAACTGCGGGATCAGCGCGTCGCCGGTGACGCTCGCGGGCGATCCGCCCGACCCGATGAACCTGCTCGGCGATCGCGACGCGTTCCGCTATCCGACCTTCGCTGAGTACGTCGCGGCGGTGAACGACGCGCGTCCGGCCGTGAACGTCGCGGCGCTCGTCGGGCACACCGCGCTGCGCAACAACCAGATGGACCGCCTCGACCGCGCGGCGACCGACGGCGAGATCGCCGGGATGCGCACGCAACTCGAGGAAGCGCTCGCGAACGGCGCGCTCGGTCTGTCGTCGGGCCTTGCGTACGGCTCCGCGTTCGCGGCGCCGGCCGAGGAAGTGATGGCGCTCGCCGAGCCGCTCGCGAACGCGGGCGCGCTCTACACGACGCACATGCGCACCGAATTCGACGCGATCCTCGACGCGATGGACGAGGCGTACCGCGTCGGCCGTCACGCGCAGGTGCCGGTCGTGATCTCGCACCTGAAGTGCGCAGGCCCGTCGAACTGGGGGCGCAGCACCGAGGTGCTCGCGTCGCTCGAAGGCGCGCGCCGCTACCAGCCGGTCGGCTGCGACTGCTATCCGTACAGCCGCAGTTCGTCGACGCTCGACCTGAAGCAGGTGACGGGCGACATCGACATCACGATCACGTGGTCGGAGCCGCATCCGGAAGTCGCCGGCAAGCTGCTGAAGGCGATCGCGGCCGACTGGGGCGTGACCGAGCAGGAGGCCGCGCAGCGGATCCGCCCGGCCGGCGCCGTGTACCACAACATGTCCGAGGACGACGTGCGCCGCATCCTGTCGCATCCGGCGACGATGGTCGGCTCGGATGGCCTGCCGAACGATCCGCTGCCGCATCCGCGGCTGTGGGGCGCGTTCCCGCGCGTGCTCGGCCATTACGTGCGCGACACGAACCTGCTGCCGCTCGAGGAGGCGATCCGCAAGATGACGTCGCTGTCCGCGCGCCGCTACGGGATCGCGCGGCGCGGCGAAGTGCACGTCGGCTACCACGCGGATCTCGTGCTGTTCGATCCGGCGCGCGTGATCGACGCCGCGACGTTCGAGAAGCCGCAACAGCCCGCGCACGGGATCGACGCGGTGTGGGTGAACGGCGTGCTGACCTACGAGAACGGCCAGCCGACCGGCGAGCGCGCCGGCGGTTTCGTCGCGCGCGGCGAGCGCGTGGCGGCGAGTGCCGACGCCGCGTTCTGAACGCGGTTCTGATCCGATTTGCCGCGTGCGCCATGCCGGCGCGCGCATCCGCAACCGTGTGTTGCATGGGACCGGCGCCGGCGCTTGCGCGCCGAGGCCGGTCGACCAACCAGGAGTGAAACGATGAAGCGATATGGCGTGGGCGAAGCGAAGGGTACCGGCGGGCAGGTGATGCCGTTTGCACGCGCGGTCGAGGCCGACGGCTGGCTGTACGTGTCGGGCCAGACGCCGATGGTGAACGGCGAGGTCGTCGAAGGCGGGATCGTCACGCAGTCGAAGCAGACGATCGAGAACGTGATCGCGATCCTGAAGGAAGCCGGCTACGGCCTCGAGCACGTCGTGCGCTGCGGCGTGTGGCTCGACGACGCACGCGATTTCGCGTCGTTCAACAAGGTGTTCGTGTCGTACTTCGGCGAGCATCCGCCGGCACGCGCGTGCGTGCAGTCGAGCATGGTCATCGATTGCAAGGTCGAGGTCGATTGCATCGCTTACAAGCCGCCGGTGAAGTAACGCGGGCGGGCGAATTGTCGTGTCACAGGGCCGGCGCAGTAACATGCGCCGGCCTCGTTGCGTTTTGGCGGAATAGAAGTGTCGCGGGCGGTTGGTATCGGGAGCACTTGTCTTCTGGCAAGCGCAATAATTCGGTGGGGAACGCAATCATGAGCGACCTGAGTAGCGCCGAATTTTTGCACTCTGAATGAAATCCTTGTGACTCGAGCGTGACTCGATATGCCGCGTCTGGCGGGCGGCTCCGGTAATGGACGCGCAATACGCCAGCGGCGTCGATGAATCTCGATAGAGCAAATTGGGTGGATCGCTGGGTATGGTCGTCATTCCAATCAACGATTTCGTGAAATCGAATCATGACGAGCACTACATACCGCTATGGCGTTCATTCGGATCTCACGCCCGCCGAACTTTTCTTTTTCGTTGCCGTGGAAGAGACGTGCGCACGGATCGGGATCGACGATGTCGAAGCAGTGGTCCTGATTCTAGCTGGCTGGCCCGTTTTGCCGACGCGGCAAAAATTCGGCGGTGCGACGAAAGGAACGTCCGTCGCATCCGTGATGGCGCGTTCGATTTTTCGCTACCAGCTGAACAGGAAGGTTTTGCCAACCGTCACGCTTCAAAGCATCAAGTCATTTCGGATCATCCTGACCCGGAAGCTCAGCGTATTCGTCGGGCGCGCCGTTCCGGGCGTGGGTTGGGCGCTGCTGGCGCGCGACGTGTTCGGGATCGTTCATGGCACGGTCTCAAGGTACAACAGCCTCGTCAAACCTGAGGATAAGGTGTTCTGATGGAAAACGTGCGTTGGGACGAGATCGAAGCCTTTGTCAGGTCAGAGGTCGGGCTCGGTCCATCGAAGCCGCTCTCCGCCGGCACTCGGCTCTGGGAAGACCTTGGGCAGACCGGTGACGAAGCCAACGACTTCATGGGGCATTTTTTTGAGCGATTTGCCGTCGACACCGGCGATTTCGATTTCCACCGGTATTTTTTGATGGAAGGCGAGGGGTTGCTCTATTCGCTATTCCAGCGGTGGGTGCGACGAAAGCCCCACGACTTCAAGCGGGAATCGATTACGCTCGCGATGCTGCATCGTGCAGCCGTAGAAAGAAAATGGAACGCTGCGCGATTGGCCGCAATGCAGTGAAAGGCCGGGTCTCCACGCGTGTCGGACCGGATTTCAAAGAACGGGGATCAGGATCGTGTTGTGGGAGGCGGCGAGGGTGCAATGGTGATTCGGATCGCAATTCTGATGTGGGCGCCGTTGCTGAGTCACGGTGCGTTTGCGGGCACGCTGTTCGATAAGGGGGCGCCCCGCGCGGCAGTACCCATTGTCGGGCCAGGGGCGGTCGAAATCGTGAGGAACGGCGCGTGGTTGCCGAGCCGACGTGTTCGCACCGAATTAGAGAGGTGCTTGTCCCGCAAGCAGGCGATGTTGGCGGGCCGCGAATGCCCGCCAACGCCACTCATTCACCGATTCACTGCCGCGCCGTCCGCGCGTTGTCCGGCATCGGCTGGTTGTAATTCGTGCGGAACGGATTGATGTCGAGCCCGCCGCGCCGCGTGTAGCGCGCATACACCGCGAGCTTCACCGGTTTGCACGCATGCAGGATGTCGAGGAAGATCCGCTCGACGCACTGCTCGTGAAAGCCCGTGTGATTGCGGAACGAGATGATGTAGCGCAGCAGCCCTGCATGATCGATCTGCGGCCCGACGTAGTGAATCTGCACGCTGCCCCAGTCTGGCTGGCCGGTGACCGGGCAGTTCGAACGCAGCAGGTCGGACACGAGCGTTTCCTCGACCGGCGCTTCGTCCTCGGCGTCGGCGGCCGACAGCAGCGACGGATCGGGTTCGTACACGTCGGTGTCGAGGTCGAGCCGATCGAGCGACAGCCCGTCGAGCTCCTCCATCTCGAGCTTGCCGAAATCGTGCGGCGACACCAGCTGCACCGACACGCTCGCGCCGCACGCGGCCGACACGTCGCGCTTCAGCACGTCGCGCACCGCGTCGAGCGAGTCGAACTTCGATTGCGCGAACGAGCCGAGGTACAGCTTGAACGACTTCGATTCGACGATGTTCGGCGATTCGGCCGGCACGTAGAACGTCGCGACCGCGAGCTGCGGCTTGCCGCGCGCGTTGAGCCACGACAGTTCGTACGCGTTCCAGATGTCGGTGCCGAAGAACGGCAGCGCCGACGTGATGCCGAGCTGCTCGCGCGCCCCGGCGCGCGGGATCGGGAACAGCAGCGACGCGTCGTACTGCGCTGCGTAGACGGTCGCCTTGCCGAGCGGGGAATGTTCGGGATTCATTGCACGAAGCCTTTACGACAGGAAGAGGCGGTACGCGGGATTGGCGCTCTCTTCGACATACGGATAGCCGAGCGCCGCGAGGAAGCGTTCGAACTCGGCGCGATCGGCCTGCGGCACCTGCAGCCCGACGAGGATCGAGCTGTAGTCCGCGCCCTGGTTGCGGTAGTGGAACAGGCTGATGTTCCAGTCCGGCGCCATCGACGACAGGAACTTCATCAGCGCGCCCGGCCGTTCCGGGAATTCGAAGCGGAACAGGCGCTCTTCGAGCGCGAGCGGCGAGCGGCCGCCCACCATGTAGCGGATATGCTCCTTCGACAGCTCGTCGTGCGTGAGGTCGACGGTCTTGAAGCCGTGCGACTCGAAGTTCGCGGCGATCTCCTCCGACTCGCCGCGCCGCTTGATCTGCACGCCGACGAAAATGTGCGCGGACTGCGCATCGGCGATCCGGTAATTGAACTCGGTCACGTTGCGATCGCCGACGAGCGAGCAGAAGCGCTTGAAGCTGCCGCGCTCCTCGGGGATCGTGACGGCGAACACGGCTTCGCGCGCCTCGCCCACTTCCGCGCGTTCGGCGACGAAGCGCATCCGGTCGAAGTTCATGTTCGCGCCGGACGTGACCGCGACGAGCGTCTGGTTCTCGATGCCTTCGCGTTCCGCATACTGTTTCGCGCCGGCGACCGCGAGCGCGCCGGACGGCTCGAGCACGCTGCGCGTGTCCTGGAACACGTCCTTGATCGCCGCACACAGCGCGTCGGTGTCGACCGTCAGCACGCCGTCGAGGAATTCGCGGCACAGCCGGAAGGTTTCCTCGCCGACGAGCTTTACCGCCGTGCCGTCCGCGAACAGGCCGACCTCGCTCAGTTCGACGCGCTCGCCCTTCTGCAGCGACTGCGCCATCGCGCACGAATCCTCGGCCTGCACGCCGAACACCTTGATCTCCGGCCGCACCGCCTTGACGTAGGCCGCCACGCCGGACGCGAGCCCGCCGCCGCCGATCGGCACGAAGATCGCGTGAATCGGACCCTGGTGCTGACGCAGGATTTCCATCGCGATCGTGCCCTGGCCGGCGATCACGTACGGATCGTCGAACGGGTGGACGAACGTGAGGTCGCGCTCCGCCTGCACCTTGACCGCGTGCGCGTATGCATCGCTGTACGACTCGCCCGCCTGGATCACCTCGACGCTCGGGCCGCCGTGCGCGCGTACCGCATCGACTTTCACCTGCGGCGTCGTGACCGGCACGACGATCACGGCCTTCACGCCCATCCGGGCCGCCGAGAACGCGACGCCCTGCGCATGATTGCCGGCCGATGCCGTGATCACGCCGCGCGCGAGCGCGTCGGCCGGAATGTGCGCCATCTTGTTGTACGCGCCGCGCAGCTTGAACGAGAACACCGGCTGGTTGTCCTCGCGCTTCAGGTAAACAGGGTTGTGCAGCCGGGCCGACAGGTTGCGGGCGGGTTCGAGTTCCGTCTCGAGCGCGACGTCGTAGACGCGCGCGGTGAGGATTTTCTTCAGGTAATCGTGGGATGCCATGGGCGCTCGCGTGCAGTGCGGAAGCAGACGGTAAAAGATCAATGATAGCGCCAAGGGTCGGTCCGCACGCAAGCGGCATGCCGGGCGCACGGTCGCGGAACCGCGCCGGCGGGCGTGTTGGCCGCATGAGGCGTCCCCTTTTACCGGTTTAACCGCATGGTTACCGACCGGACGGACGGCGAATTCCGGCGCGAAAACGTGCCGAGCCAAGCCCGGCGCGGCTTGCGGCGATAGCCCCACGACCTGTCCGGCGTGTCACGCGTGGCCCGATCATGGGTTAGAATTCCGTTTTGAATCAAGGATCGGAAGATGCAGAGGCACCCTCGGATCGCCCCGTTGAAGCCGACGCCGCGCGCAGCCAGCCCCGCGGCGGAGCGGCATGCGCGCCGCGCGCGATCGTGCTGATGGCTCCGAGTGCCGCCAGGCCCCACCCGTCGGGAACGGTGAGTTCAGTCCCGTTCCGGCCCCATGCGAGTTAGTCGCACGCCTGGCAACAGAACAGATTTCCCCAAGATTGCGCCCACGCGCTTGCCGACGCCCCTGCACGGTGTATCGGCCCTCCGAGTCGTCCGAACATGAACGCACCACAAGTTTTCGATCCGCATGGCGCGGCCGCCGCCGTCGCCGCCGACCCCGCGCCCCGTCTGCGCGAGATTCCCTACAACTACACGTCCTTCTCCGACCGCGAGATCGTGATCCGCCTGCTCGGCGCGGAGGCGTGGTCGGTGCTCGACGAACTGCGCGCCGAACGCCGCACGGGCCGCTCGGCACGGATGCTGTATGAGGTGCTCGGCGATATCTGGGTCGTGCGCCGCAACCCGTACCTGCAGGACGACCTGCTCGACAACCCGAAGCGCCGCGCGCTGCTGATCGAGGCGCTGAACCACCGCCTGACCGAGATCGGCAAGCGCCGCCGCGCCGACCTGAGCGCGCACCACGACGACGCGGGCCGTGAACGCGCCGAGCGCGTCGAGATGCTCGAGGCCGCCGCGCAGCGCGCGGTCGACGAGTTCGCCGACGAATTCGACAAGATGGCCGACCTGCGCCGCCGCGCGACCAAGGCGCTCGGCCGCTGCACGCAGAAGGACAACATCCGTTTCGACGGGCTGTCGCGCGTGTCGCACGTGACCGACGCGACCGACTGGCGCGTCGAATACCCGTTCGTCGTGCTGACCCCCGATACCGAAGCCGAGATCGCGGGCCTGATCAAGGCCTGCTTCGAGCTTGGCCTGACCGTGATCCCGCGTGGCGGCGGCACCGGCTACACGGGCGGCGCGGTGCCGCTCACGCCGTTCTCCGCGGTAATCAACACCGAGAAGCTCGAACAGCTCGGCGCGGTCGAACTCACCGAACTGCCGGGCGTCGCGCACAAGGTGCCGACGATCTTCTCCGGCGCGGGCGTCGTCACGCGCCGCGTGACGGAAGCGGCGGAGGCGGCCGGCTACGTGTTCGCGGTCGACCCGACCTCGCTCGACGCATCGTGCATCGGCGGCAACGTCGCGATGAACGCCGGCGGCAAGAAGGCCGTGCTGTGGGGCACCGCGCTCGACAACCTGGCCTGGTGGCGGATGGTCGACCCGGACGGCAACTGGCTCGAAGTCACGCGCCACGAGCACAACCAGGGCAAGATCCACGACATCGCGGTCGCGCGGTTCGAGCTGAAGTGGTTCGACGGCGCGTATGCGCCGGGCGAGAAACTGCTGAAGACCGAGATGCTCGAGATCGAAGGCCGCCGGTTCCGCAAGGAAGGCCTCGGCAAGGACGTGACCGACAAGTTCCTCGCCGGCCTGCCGGGCGTGCAGAAGGAAGGCTGCGACGGGCTGATCACGTCCGCGCGCTGGGTGCTGCACAAGATGCCCGCGCACACGCGCACCGTCTGTCTCGAATTCTTCGGCCAGGCGCGCGAGGCGATCCCGAGCATCGTCGAGATCAAGGACTACCTGTTCGAGACGTCGAAGCAGGGCGGCGCGATCCTCGCGGGCCTCGAGCACCTCGACGAGCGCTACCTGCGCGCGGTCGGCTATGCGACCAAGAGCAAGCGCAACGCATTCCCCAAGATGGTGCTGATCGGCGACATCGTCGGCGATGACGCCGACGCGGTCGCGCACGCGACGTCCGAAGTGATCCGGATGGCGAACGGCAAGAGCGGCGAAGGCTTCGTCGCGATCAGCGCGGAGGCGCGCAAGCGCTTCTGGCTCGACCGCAGCCGCACGGCCGCGATCGCGAAGCACACCAACGCGTTCAAGATCAACGAAGACGTCGTGATTCCGCTGAACCGGATGGGTGAGTACACCGACGGCATCGAGCGGATCAACATCGAGCTGTCGCTGAAGAACAAGCTGCAGCTGGTCGATGCGCTCGAAGCGTTCTTCCGCGCCGGCAACCTGCCGCTCGGCAAGACCGACGACGCGAACGAGATCCCGAGCGCCGAACTGCTCGAGGATCGCGTGCAGCAGGCGCTGGAGTTGCTCAAGCGCGTGCGTGCGCGCTGGGAATTCGTGCGCGACCGGCTCGACCAGCCGTTGCGCGAGGCGCAGCACTACCTGGTGCAGCTCGGCTACGAGGCGCTTGCCGAGAAGTTTGCCGATCGCGCGGACGAGCAGCCGGGCGCGACCGTGTTCCACGTCACGCAGGACCGCACGGTCCGCATCTCGTGGAAGCAGGAGATTCGCGCGGAACTGCGCGCGATCTTCAACGGCGGCGCGTTCAAGCAGATCCTCGACGAAGCGCAGGCGATCCACAAGCAGGTGCTGCGCGGTCGCGTGTTCGTCGCGCTGCACATGCACGCGGGCGACGGCAACGTCCACACCAATATCCCGGTCAACTCCGACAACTACGAGATGCTGCAGGACGCGCACGCGGCGGTCGCACGCATCATGACGCTCGCACGTTCGCTCGACGGCGTGATCTCCGGCGAACACGGGATCGGCATCACGAAGCTCGAGTTCCTGACCGACGACGAGATCGCCGAATTCCGCGCGTACAAGCAGCGCGTCGACCCGAACGGCCGCTTCAACAAGGGCAAGCTGCTCGACGGCGCCGACCTGCGCAACGCGTACACGCCCAGCTTCGGGCTGATGGGCTACGAGTCGCTGATCATGCAGCAGTCCGACATCGGCGCGATCGCCGATTCGGTGAAGGACTGCCTGCGCTGCGGCAAGTGCAAGCCGGTGTGCGCGACCCACGTGCCGCGCGCGAACCTGCTGTACAGCCCGCGCAACAAGATCCTCGCGACCTCGCTGCTGGTCGAGGCGTTCCTGTACGAGGAGCAGACGCGCCGCGGCGTGTCGATCAAGCACTGGGACGAGTTCAACGACGTGGCCGACCACTGCACGGTGTGCCACAAGTGCGCGACGCCGTGCCCGGTGAAGATCGACTTCGGCGACGTCACGATGAACATGCGCAACCTGTTGCGCAAGATGGGCAAGAAGAAGTTCAACGCCGGCAATGCGGCGGGCATGTTCTTCCTGAACGCGACCAATCCGCAGACGATCAACGCCGCGCGCGGCGTGATGATGGGCGTCGGCTACAAGGTGCAGCGCTTCGCGAACGACATGCTGAAGAAGGTCGTGACGAAGCAGACGCAGCACCCGCCGGCGACGGTCGGCAAGCCGCCCGTGGTCGAGCAGGTGATCCACTTCGTCAACAAGAAGATGCCGGGCAACCTGCCGAAGAAGACGGCGCGCGCGCTGCTCGACATCGAGGACAACAAGATCGTGCCGATCATCCGCAACCCGAAGTCGACGACCGTCGATTCGGAAGCGGTGTTCTACTTCCCGGGCTGCGGCTCCGAGCGCCTGTTCTCGCAGGTCGGCCTCGCGACGCAGGCGATGCTGTGGGAAGCGGGCGTGCAGACCGTGCTGCCGCCGGGCTACCTGTGCTGCGGTTATCCGCAGCGCGGCTCGGGCCAGTACGACAAGGCCGAGAAGATCGTCACCGACAACCGCGTGCTGTTCCACCGGGTCGCGAACACGCTGAACTACCTCGACATCAAGACGGTGGTCGTGTCGTGCGGCACCTGCTACGACCAGCTCGCAGGCTACGAATTCGACAAGATCTTCCCGGGCTGCCGGATCATCGACATCCACGAGTTCCTGCTCGAGAAGGGGATGAAGCTCGACGGCGTGACGGGCACGCGCTACATGTATCACGACCCGTGCCACACGCCGATCAAGACGATGGACCCGGTGAAGCTCGTCAACGAGCTGATGGGCGCGGAGAAGGACGGCTACAAGATCGAGAAGAACGAGCGCTGCTGCGGTGAATCGGGCACGCTGGCGGTCACGCGTCCGGACATCTCCACCCAGGTCCGCTTCCGCAAGGAAGAGGAAATCCGCAAGGGCGCCGCGAAGCTGCGCAGCATCCCGGTCGTGGCCGGCAACGCGCCGGCGCCGGCCGCCGCGAGCGCGAACGGCCCGGACGTGAAGATCCTGACGAGCTGCCCGTCGTGCCTGCAGGGCCTGTCGCGCTACAACGAGGATGCGAACCTCGAGGCCGACTACATCGTGGTCGAGATCGCGCGCCAGGTGCTCGGCGAGAACTGGATGGCCGACTATGTCGCACACGCGAACAATGGCGGGATCGAGCGCGTGCTGGTCTAATGCGGGCATGACGACCGCCCGGGCGGGCCAGGAATGAGCGGGCGCCGGCGCAGATGCGCCGGCGCCCGTCCACATGGGAGCGACGATGGAATGCGTGTTTTGCCGTGAAGACGGCGGCGAGGTGCTCTGGCAGGACGATGCGCTGCGCGTCGTGCTCGCGACGGGCGAGCACGATTACCCTGGCTTCTGCCGGGTGATCTGGGGCACGCACGTGGCCGAGTTTTCCGATCTCGGCGAGCCCGAGCGGGCACATCTGATGCGCGTGGTGTATGCGGTGGAGCGCGCCGTGCGCCGCGTGATGCAGCCGAACAAGGTGAATCTCGCGAGCCTCGGCAACATGGTGCCGCACGTGCACTGGCACGTGATCCCGCGCTTCTCCAACGACGCCCATTTTCCGCAGCCCGTCTGGGCGCCGCGCCAGCGCAGCGTGTCCGAGGCGCTGCTGCGCACGCGCGCGGCGCAGGCCTCGCTGCTGCACAATGCGGTGCGCGAGGAAATTCAACGCATGACCGATTCGAGGCAGCCATGAGCGGTTTGACTTCCACGACGCCGATTCCGTCCGGCGTCGTCGTGCACGCGGTGTCGCGCGTGCTCGAATTGCAGTACCCGAACGGCGAAAATTACCGGATTCCGTTCGAGCTGATGCGCGTCTATTCGCCGTCGGCCGAGGTGCGCGGCCACGGGCCGGGCCAGGAGACGCTGCAGACCGGCAAGCGCGAGGTGACGATCACCGCGCTCGAGGGCGTGGGCAACTACGCGCTGCAGCCGACGTTCTCCGACGGTCATTCGACCGGCATCTACTCGTGGGATCTGCTGTACGAACTGGCGACGCAGCAGGACGCGCTGTGGCGCGACTATTTCGACAAACTGCAGGCGGCGGGCGTCGAGCGCGACGCGCCGATGCCGGCGGCCCCCGCGCCGCACGGCCACTGCCACTGAAATCGACGGCGCCCGCTCGGCGCCGTCTTGCCATTTACTGAGGATCAACGCGATGAGCAAAACCCACTTCGGCTTCGAAAGCGTCGAGGAAACCGAAAAAGCGAAGAAAGTGGCGGGCGTGTTCCATTCGGTCGCGAGCAACTACGATCTGATGAACGACCTGATGTCGGCCGGCATGCACCGCGCGTGGAAGGCGTTCACGATCGCGCAGGCGAACGTGCGCCCCGGCTTCAAGGTGCTCGATATCGCGGCCGGCACCGGCGACCTGACCAAGGCGTTCGCGAAGGCGGCCGGGCCGACCGGCGAGGTCTGGCACACCGACATCAACGAATCGATGCTGCGCGTGGGCCGCGACCGGCTGCTCGACAAGGGCATCGTGACGCCGTCGCTGCTGTGCGACGCCGAGAAAATCCCCTTTCCGGACAACTACTTCGATGTGGTCACGGTCGCGTTCGGGCTGCGCAACATGACGCACAAGGATGCGGCGCTGGCCGAGATGCGCCGCGTCGCGAAGCCGGGCGGCCGCGTGATGGTGCTGGAATTCTCGAAAGTCTGGGATCCGCTGAAAAAAGCGTACGATCTGTATTCTTTCAAAGTATTACCGTGGCTTGGCGACAAGTTCGCGAAAGATGCTGAAAGTTATCGGTATCTTGCTGAATCTATCCGGATGCACCCCGATCAGGACACGCTGAAGACGATGATGGAACAAGCGGGCCTCGACGCCGTCAAATATTACAATTTGTCAGGTGGCGTGGTAGCTTTACACCTAGGAACCAAGTACTAAGGGGTTCTTCCCATACATTCGCCTTACATCTGGAGAAGCTGATGTCCGAATCGCGTTCGTTGTTCAACCGTAGCAAGCCGTCGAAGCCGTGGGCTCGACGGGTCGGCACGCTGCTGATGGTCGGCCTGCTCACGGCCGGCACGTTCGCATCGCTCGACGCCGAAGCCAGACGTATGGGCGGCGGGCGCAGCATCGGCCGCCAGAGTTCCACCGTCACGCAGCGCCAGGCCACGCCGCCCGCGCAGCAGCCGATGCAGCAGGCCGCGCCGGCGCAGGCGCAGCGCGCGAACCCGGCCGCACCGGCACCGGCCGCGCAGCCGAACCGCTCGCGCTGGCTCGGGCCGATCGCAGGTCTCGCGGCCGGCCTCGGCATCGCGGCACTGCTGTCGCACTTCGGCCTCGGCGGCGCGTTCGCGAGCATGATGGCGAACGTCATCGTGATCGCGCTGCTGGCGATGGTCGGCATCTGGCTGATCCGCAAGTTCATGAACCGTCGCCGCCCGCAGGAACCGGCGTACTCGGTGGGCGGCTCGGCCTCGTCGTCGGGCGGCTACTCGCAGAGCCCGTCGTTCCAGCAAGGCAGCACCGGCAGCAACTATGCCGGCAGCGGCAGCAGCTATGCGAACGAAGCGCAGGGCGTGTTCGGCGGCGGCGCAGCGGCCGCGGGCGCGGCGGGCGCGATGGCGGCCGCACCGCTGCAGGTGCCGGCCGGCTTCGACACCGAAGCGTTCCTGCGCAGCGCGAAGGTCTACTTCGTGCGCCTGCAGGCGGCGTGGGACCAGGGCAACCTGGCCGACATCCGCGAGTTCACGACGCCGGAAATGTTCGCCGAGATCAAGATCGACCTCGATTCGCGCGGCAACGAGGCGAACCAGACCGATGTCGTGCAGCTCGACGCGGAACTGGTCGCGATCGAGGATCGCGGCATCGAGCAGTCGGCGAGCGTGCGCTTCCACGGGCTGATCCGCGAATCGGCGAATGCGTCGGCGGCGCCGTTCGACGAGGTGTGGAACCTGTCGAAGTCGGGCGGCCAGGGCTGGCTGCTCGCGGGTATCCAGCAGATCAACGCGCACTGAGCGTGACCGGCGGCCGGCTTGCCGGCTGCCCGGGCGACGGCCGCCGCACTGCGACCGCTTGCCGCCCGGGTGTGCGGTTGGCCGCGGGCTGCCGACGATCCGACGTTACAATAGAAACCCGCGTGGGCGCCCGGCCTGCGCGGGTTTTTTCTTTCCCAGCCCGATGACCTTTGCCGCCAAGCCTTTTGCTGCTGCTGTCAATCACCTGCTCGCGCGCGAATCGTGGGCGCGCGATCGCCTGATCCCCTACGCGGGCAAGACCGCCCGGCTCGACGTGCCGCCCGTCACGCTCACGCTGCTCGTGCAGCCCGACGGCTACCTGTCCGCGGTGGAAGCGCATGATGCGCAACACGTCGACGTGTCGATCGCGCTCGCGGGCGACACGGTCGCCGCATTCCTGCAGGGCGGCCAGGCGGCCGTGATGAAGCACGTGAAGATCGAGGGCGACGCCGAGTTCGCGACCCAGATCGCGAAGCTGGCCGAGCACCTGCGCTGGGAACCTGAGGAAGATCTCGCGAAGCTGGTCGGCGACGCGGCGGCGTACCGGATCGCGACGGTCGTGCGCGACGCCGGCGCGCGCGCGCGCCGCACCGGCCGCAACGTGCTCGATTCCGTCGCCGAGTACTTGCTCGACGAGAACCCGCAAGTCGTCCGACGCACGGTGCTCGGCGGCTTCGACGCCGAACTGGCGCGGGCGCGCGATGCGCTCGCGCGGGTCGAAAAGCGGGTCGAGCGACTCGAACAAAAAATCGGCGCGCGCACGGGCTCCGGCCCGCGCGGCGCGCACTGAGGGCCGCAGGGCATGCGCATTTTCCGTTTCATCAAGATTGTCTACACCGTCATCCGCTTTGGCCTCGACGAAGTGATGCTGTCCCGGATCGACGACCGGCGCGTGAAGCTGCTGCTGCGGATCACGACGATCGGCCGCCGCTTTTCCGATCCGCCCGCCGTACGGCTGCGTCACGCGCTCGAAAGCCTCGGCCCGATCTTCGTGAAGTTCGGCCAGGTGCTGTCGACGCGCCGCGACCTGCTGTCGGTCGATTTCGCGAACGAACTCGCGAAGCTGCAGGACCAGGTGCCGCCGTTCGATTCCGCGGTGGCGATCGCGATCATCGAGAAGTCGCTCGGCGCGCCGGTCGACGAGCTGTTCGACGAATTCGAGCGCGAGCCGGTCGCGAGCGCGTCGATCGCGCAGGTGCATTTCGCGAAGCTGAAGCAGGGCGTGCACGCGGGCAAGGCCGTCGCGGTCAAGGTGCTGCGCCCGAACATGCTGCCGGTGATCGATTCCGACCTCGCGCTGATGCGCGACATCGCGACGTGGACGGAGCGCATGTGGGCCGATGGCCGGCGCCTGAAGCCGCGCGAAGTCGTCGCCGAATTCGACAAGTACCTGCACGACGAGCTCGACCTGATGCGCGAGGCCGCGAACGGCAGCCAGCTGCGCCGCAACTTCGCGGGCCTCGACTTGCTGCTCGTGCCCGAGATGTTCTGGGATTTCTCGACGTCGCAGGTGCTCGTGATGGAGCGCATGACCGGCGTGCCGATCAGCCAGGTCGAGACGCTGCGCGCGGCCGGCGTCGACATCAAGAAGCTCGCGCGCGAAGGCGTCGAGATCTTCTTCACGCAGGTGTTCCGCGACGGTTTCTTTCACGCGGACATGCACCCGGGCAACATCCAGGTGAGCCTCGATCCGAACACGTTCGGCCGCTATATCGCGCTCGATTTCGGGATCGTCGGCGCGTTGTCGGATTTCGACAAGAACTACCTCGCGCAGAACTTCCTCGCGTTCTTCAAGCGCGATTACCACCGCGTCGCGACGCTGCACCTCGAATCGGGCTGGGTGCCGCCCGAGACGCGCGTCGAGGAACTCGAGAGCGCGATCCGCGCGGTGTGCGAGCCGTATTTCGACCGCGCGCTGAAGGACATCTCGCTCGGCCAGGTGCTGATGCGCCTGTTCTCGACGTCGCGCCGCTTCAACGTCGAGATCCAGCCGCAGCTCGTGCTGCTGCAGAAGACGATGCTGAACGTCGAAGGGCTCGGCCGTTCGCTCGATCCCGAACTCGACCTGTGGAAGACCGCGAAGCCGTATCTCGAGCGCTGGATGACCGAGCAGATCGGCCTGCGCGGCTGGTACGAGCGCTTCAAGGTCGAGGCGCCCCAGTGGAGCAAGACGCTGCCGCAACTGCCGCGGCTGATCCACCACGCGATGGCGGCGCGCCACGATGCGCCGCGCGCGGCGAGCGAGGACCTGATGCGCCAGATCCTCATCGAGCAGAAACGGACCAACCGGCTGATGCAGGCATTGCTGATCTTCGGTCTTGCCGTCGGCGTCGGGGCGCTCGTCGCGCGCGTGCTGCTCGCGCTCGCGTACGGCGCGTGACCGCAGGGGACGGAGCGATGTCCGAACCGAAACAACCGTCCGCGCCGAGCGCCGCCGATTTCGCGACGCGCGACCCCGGCAATGCCGCGTTCTGGGACGAGCGTTTCGCACGCGGCGTGACACCGTGGGAATTCGGCGGCGTGCCGGACGGGTTTCGCGCGTTTGCGCAGCGGCGCGCGCCGTGCGCGGTGCTGATCCCCGGCTGCGGCAGTGCGCAGGAGGCCGGCTGGCTCGCGCAGGCCGGTTGGCCCGTGCGCGCGATCGATTTCGCCGCGCAGGCGGTGGCGGCCGCGAAGGCGCAGCTCGGCGCGCACGCGGACGTCGTCGAGCAGGCCGATTTCTTCACGTACCGGCCGCCGTTCGACGTGCAGTGGGTGTACGAGCGCGCGTTCCTGTGCGCGCTGCCGCCGAGCCTGCGCGCCCGTTACGCGACGCGGATGGCCGAACTGCTGCCCGCCGGTGCGCTGCTGGCCGGGTATTTCTTCGTGACGAAGAAACCGAAGGGGCCGCCGTTCGGCATCGAGCGGGCCGAACTCGATGCGCTGCTCGCGCCGCACTTCGAGCTGATCGATGATCTGCCGGTGACCGATTCGCTGGCCGTGTTCGACGGAAACGAGCGCTGGCTCACATGGCGCCGTCGCTGAAGCCCGCGCGTCGCGGCCGTTGCCGGAGTGCGCCGGGGTTTCGGATATAATTCAAGGTTTTGCAAGCCGTTTCCAGTTTCTGCGGGAAAAATATCATGCCGATCTACGCCTATCGATGCGAAGCGTGCGGTTTCGCGAAGGACGTGCTCCAGAAGATGAGCGACGCGCCGCTGTCGCAGTGCCCCGAATGCGGGAAGGATGCTTTTCGCAAGCAGGTTACCGCCGCCGGCTTCCAGCTGAAGGGCTCCGGCTGGTATGTCACCGATTTCCGCGGTGGCTCGGGCGGCACCAGCGCGCCGGCGACGGCGTCCGGCGACACGGGCACGGCAGCGCCGGCCGCCGCGGCGGCGGCGGCAGCCGCGCCCGCTGCGTCGGGTTCCGAAAGTACGACGACGAGCGCCGCGCCGGCCCCGGCCGCAGCGCCCGCCGCCGGCAGTTGACCGTCGCGGCCCGGCCGGGTCGCGACCAACCCGCGCTTCCGGCGCGGTTCATTGACGGCAGATGATGAAAAAGACGACCCTGAAAACGGTGTTTCTGACCGGCCTGCTGGTTCTCGTCCCGCTCGCGATCACGCTGTGGGTGCTCGGCCTCATCATCGGTACGATGGATCAGACGCTGCTGCTCCTGCCCGAATCGTGGCAGCCGGAGCGGATGCTCGGCTTCCATCTGCCGGGGATCGGCGCGGTGCTGACGCTCGCGTTCATCTTCGTCGTCGGGCTGGCGACGCAGAACTTCATCGGCCAGAAGCTCGTCACGTGGTGGAACGCGGTCGTGCGTCACATCCCGGTCGTCGGGCCGATCTACACGAGCGTCAAGCAGGTGTCGGACACGCTGCTGTCGAGCAGCGGCAATGCGTTCCGCAAGGCGCTCCTGATCGAATACCCGCGCCGCGGCTCGTATACGATCGCGTTTCTGACCGGCGCGCCCGGCGGCGACGTGGTCAACCATCTGACGGAAGAGTACGTGAGCGTGTACGTGCCCACGACGCCGAACCCGACGTCGGGCTTCTTCCTGATGCTGCCGAAGAGCGAAGTCATCGAACTCGACATGTCGGTCGATGCCGCGCTCAAGTACATCGTCTCGATGGGCGTCGTGGCGCCTTCGGCGCCGGCTCCGGCGCCCGCCCGCCGTCCCGTCGAGCCGCCGCTGTAAGTAAAGAATCATCGCCCGGGCCGCGCGTTGCGGCGCCCGTTGATCAAACCGAACGAAAGCAAACATCATGTCGATGCGTACTGAATACTGCGGTCTCGTGACCGAACACCTGCTGGGCCAAACCGTGTCGCTGTGCGGCTGGGTGCAGCGCCGCCGCGATCACGGCGGTGTGATCTTCATCGACCTGCGCGATCGTGAAGGCCTCGTGCAGGTGGTGTGCGACCCCGATCGCGCGGAAATGTTCGCGACCGCCGAAGGCGTGCGCAACGAGTTCTGCGTGCAGATCAAGGGTCTCGTGCGCAACCGTCCGGAAGGCACGGTCAACGCCGGCCTGAAGAGCGGCAAGATCGAAGTGCTGTGCCACGAGCTGATCGTGCTGAACGCGTCGGTCACGCCGCCGTTCCAGCTCGACGACGACAACCTGTCGGAAACGACGCGCCTCACGCACCGCGTGCTCGACCTGCGCCGTCCGCAGATGCAGCACAACCTGCGCCTGCGCTACCGTGTCGCGATCGAAGCGCGCAAGTACCTCGACGAGCAGGGCTTCATCGACATCGAAACGCCGATGCTGACGAAGAGCACGCCGGAAGGCGCGCGCGACTACCTCGTGCCGTCGCGCGTGAACGCGGGCCAGTTCTTCGCGCTGCCGCAGTCGCCGCAGCTGTTCAAGCAGCTGCTGATGGTCGCGAACTTCGACCGTTACTACCAGATCACCAAGTGCTTCCGCGACGAAGACCTCCGCGCCGATCGTCAGCCGGAATTCACGCAGATCGACTGCGAAACGTCGTTCCTCGGCGAGCAGGAAATCCGTGACCTGTTCGAAGACATGATCCGTCACATCTTCAAGACGACGATCGACGTCGAACTCGACGCGAAATTCCCGGTGATGCCGTACTCGGAAGCGATGGCGCGCTTCGGTTCGGACAAGCCGGACCTGCGCGTGCAGCTCGAATTCACCGAGCTGACCGACGCGATGAAGGACGTCGACTTCAAGGTGTTCAGCACGCCGGCCAACGCGAAGGACGGCCGTGTCGCGGCGCTGCGCGTGCCGAAGGGCGGCGAGCTGTCGCGCGGCGACATCGACGGCTACACGGAATTCGTGCGCATCTACGGCGCGAAGGGCCTCGCGTGGATCAAGGTCAACGAAAAGGCGAAGGGCCGCGACGGCCTGCAAAGCCCGATCGTCAAGAACCTGCACGACGCCTCGATCGCGGCGATCCTCGAGCGCACCGGCGCTGAAGACGGCGACATCATCTTCTTCGCGGCCGACCGCGCGAAGGTCGTCAACGACAGCCTCGGCGCGCTGCGCCTGAAGATCGGCCACTCGGAATTCGGCAAGGCGAACGGCCTCGTCCAGGCCGGCTGGAAGCCGCTGTGGGTCGTCGACTTCCCGATGTTCGAATACGACGACGAAGACGCGCGCTACGTCGCGGCACACCACCCGTTCACCAGCCCGAAGGACGAACACCTCGAGTACCTCGAGACCGACCCGGGCCGTTGCCTCGCGAAGGCCTACGACATGGTGCTGAACGGCTGGGAAATCGGCGGCGGCTCGGTGCGTATCCACCGCGAGGAAGTGCAGAGCAAGGTGTTTCGCGCGCTGAAGATCGGCGCGGAAGAAGCGCAACTGAAGTTCGGCTTCCTGCTCGACGCGCTGCAGTACGGCGCGCCGCCGCACGGCGGTATCGCGTTCGGTCTCGACCGCATCGTCACGATGATGGCCGGTGCCGACTCGATCCGCGACGTGATCGCGTTCCCGAAGACGCAGCGTGCGCAGGATCTGCTCACGCAGGCGCCGAGCCCGGTCGACGAGCGTCAGCTGCGCGAACTGCACATCCGTCTGCGTCAGCCGGAACAGCCGAAGGCGTAACGCTTGTCAACGATCGTGTGCGCGGCGACGCGCGCACGACGCCCAACGAAGAAGGCGCCTGGTGCGCCTTTTTCGCTTTTTGCGGTACAGTCGCAGCACTTGCCGCACGTTCGGGCACAGGCCGGACGCACGGCCCTGTGCCGCATGAAACCAAGATGACGAAGCCGCCGAAAATCCCCGAATCCGTTCTCGTCGTGATCTACACGCCCGAACTCGACGTGCTGGTGATCAAGCGTGCCGACCAGCCCGATTTCTGGCAATCGGTGACCGGGTCGAAGGACGCGCCCGACGAGCCGCTCGCGCTCACGGCCGCACGCGAAGTCGCCGAGGAAACCGGCATCGCGGTCGGGTCGCACGACGTGCCGGCCACCGCGCTGGTCGACTGGCACCACCGGATCGAATACGCGATCTATCCGCAATACCTGCATCGCTATGCTCCGGGCGTCACGCGCAACGTCGAGCACTGGTTCGGCCTGTGCGTGCCGCATCGCGTCGACGTGACGCTGTCGCCGCGCGAGCACGTCGACTACGCGTGGCTGCCGTTCCGCGAAGCGGCCGCGCGCTGCTTCTCGCCGTCGAATGCCGAGGCGATCCTGCAATTGCCCGTGCGCGTGTCGCTCGCGCGGGCACCGCACGGCTCGTCCGCATGAATGCGGAAACCCGCAAGCGCTTCGCGCAATTGCGGCAGATGTTCCTGCAGGAGCGCGGCTCCGCGTCGCGGCTCGCGTTCACGGCCGGCAACACGGTACGGCTCTGCGAGACCGGCAACGAATTCTTCCTCGCGCTGATCGAACGGATCGATGCGGCGCGCGAGCAGGTGATGCTCGAAACCTACATCTTCTGCGACGATGCGGCCGGCCGGCCGGTGTCGGATGCGCTGATCCGCGCGGCGCAGCGCGGCGTGCGCGTGCGCGTGATCACCGACGGCATCGGCACCGCGCGCCTGCCGCTGTTCGACACGTGGGCCGAGGCCGGCGTCGAGCATTGCATCTACAACCGCTACCTGTTCGGCCGCTTCGGCTTCTCGCGCACGCACCGCAAGCTCGCGGTGATCGATCATGCGGTCGCGTTCTGCGGCGGCATCAACATCGTCGACGACTTCACGCAGGGCAGCGCAACGCTGCCGTTTCCGCGCTGGGATTTCGCGGTCGAGATGGCGGGGCCGGCGGTGTCGGACGTGCGCGCCGCGTTCGAGCTGCAGTGGCACCGGATCCAGTTCGGCCACAAGCCGTACGCGCAGTACGCGGCGGGGCTGCACGGCGGCGAGGCGTTTCCGGACATGTTCCGGCGCTGGATGCGCAGCCACCGCTGGATCAAGGCCGGTGCGCTGCGGGTCGTGACCGAGCCGAGCGTCGCGTTCGTCGCGCGCGACAACGTCGTGAACCGCCGCGCGATCGAGAAGGCGTATCTCGCCGCGATTGGCCAGGCGCGCCAGCGGATCCTGCTCGCGAATCCGTACTTCATGCCGGGCCGCAAGCTGCGCCGCGCGCTGACCGGCGCGGCACGTCGCGGCGTCGACGTGCGGATCCTGATCGGCCGCAAGGAATTCGCGGCGCTCGATACGGCCGTGCCGTTCCTGTATCACGCGCTGCTGCGCGCGGGCGTGCGCGTGGCGGAATACGACAAGACGATGCTGCACGGCAAGGTGGCCGTGATCGACGACAACTGGGCGACCGTCGGCTCGTCGAACCTGGACGCGCTGAGCCTGATGCTGAACAATGAGGCGAACGTCGTGCTGGTGCGCTACGATGCGGTCACGAACCAGCTGCGCGACGCGATCGCGGCCGCCTTCTCCGAAGGCCGCGAAATCGATGCCGCCCGGTACGCCGCACGGCCGCGCATCGAGCGTATGCTGAACTGGCTCGCATACAACACGTACCGCCTCGTGATGAAGGCGCTGACGGTCGGCGGTTACGACTGACACGGATTCAGCATCCGCCCCATAAATCTGTCCGCACGTTCGTGCGGAAAAGCCGCTCCGGTCCCGCCGGAATCGCGCAAAATAGCGGCTCGGTTAGACACCGGTTTCTAATAATTTCCTTGTTTTCGCGAGCGGCCGCACTCAATAATAGTACGGCCGTTCGATTTTATTCGAACCCCCGAACGGTTACAGAAATAGCTATGCGAAAAGGCGAACAGACGCGTGCCGCGATACTCGAAGCTGCTTTGGACCTCGCCAGCCGTGACGGGCTGGAGGGGCTGACGATCGGCCTGCTGGCCGAGCGCATGCAGATGAGCAAGAGCGGTGTGTTCGCGCACTTCGGATCGCGCGAGGACCTGCAGGTCGAGGTCGTCCGCGAGTATCACCATCGTTTCGAGAACGAGGTGTTCTTTCCGAGCCTGCGCGAGCCGCGAGGCTTGCCGCGCCTTCGGGCGATGCTGGCCCGCTGGACGGAGAAGCGCATCCAGGAGGTGACGACCGGATGCATCTACATCAGCGGTGCGGTCGAGTACGACGACCGGCCTGACAGCCCGGTACGCGAGCAGTTGATCGCGAGCGTGACGGCCTGGCGTGCCGCGATGCTGCGTGCCATTTCGCAGGCGAAGGAAGAAGGCCATCTGCGTGCGGATACCGATCCGGACCTGATGCTCTTCGAGCTGTACAGCTTCACGCTCGGCCTGCATCACGACGCACGGTTCCTGCATTCGCCGGATGCCGTGCGCCTCACGTGGGCCGCGCTGGAAAAGACGATCGTTTCGTATCAGAGCGAGAGCCGTTAGCGGCGCGTGATCCGCCCGCCAGGAGCTCGAGCCGTTTGCCCACCTTTGGAGAGAGTCATGGGACAGTACGCCGCGCCGCTGCGCGACATGCAATTCGTGTTGCACGAGCTTCTGAATGTCGAGGCCGAGGTCAAGCAAATGCCGCGGCATGCGGACCTCGACGCCGACACGATCAACCAGGTCCTCGAGGAGGCGGGCAAGTTCTGCTCCGAGGTACTGTTCCCGCTGAACCAGGTCGGCGACCGCGAAGGCTGCACGTATGAAGGCGACGGCGTCGTGAAGACCCCGACCGGCTTCAAGGAAGCGTATCGGCAGTACGTCGAGGCCGGCTGGCCGGCGCTCGGCTGCGATCCGGACTACGGCGGCCAGGGCCTGCCCGCGTTCGTGAACAACGCGCTCTACGAAATGCTGAACTCGGCGAACCAGGCATGGACGATGTATCCGGGCCTGTCGCACGGCGCGTACGAATGCCTGCACGCGCACGGCGCGCCGGAACTCCAGAAACAGTATCTGCCGAAGCTCGTGTCGGGCGAATGGACGGGCACGATGTGCCTGACCGAGCCGCACTGCGGCACCGACCTCGGCATCCTGCGCACCAAGGCCGAACCGAACGGCGACGGCTCGTACTCGATCAGCGGCACGAAGATCTTCATCTCGAGCGGCGAGCACGACATGTCGAAGAACATCGTCCACCTCGTGCTCGCGCGCCTGCCGGACGCGCCGCAAGGCACGAAGGGGATCTCGCTGTTCATCGTGCCGAAGTTCATTCCGGACGCCGCGGGCGAGCCGGGCGAGCGCAACGGCATCAAGTGCGGCTCGATCGAACACAAGATGGGCATCCACGGCAACTCGACGTGCGTGATGAACCTCGACAACGCGAAGGGCTGGATGGTCGGCGAGCCGAACAAGGGCTTGAACGCGATGTTCGTGATGATGAACGCCGCGCGTCTGGGCGTGGGCATGCAGGGCCTGGGCCTCACGGAAGTCGCGTACCAGAACTCGCTGACGTACGCGAAGGAACGCCTGCAGATGCGCTCGCTGACGGGCCCGAAGGCACCGGACAAGCCGGCCGATCCGATCATCGTGCACCCGGACGTGCGCCGCATGCTGCTCACGCAGAAGGCCTACGCGGAAGGCGCGCGCGCGTTCACGTACTGGTCCGCGCTGCAGATCGACAAGGAGCTGTCGCACGGTGACGAAGCGGTGCGCAAGGAAGCGGCCGACCTCGTCGCGCTGCTCACGCCGATCATCAAGGCGTTCCTGACCGACAACGCGTTCGAGTCGACCAACCACGCGATGCAGATCTACGGCGGCCACGGCTTCATCTCCGAGTGGGGCATGGAGCAGTACGTGCGCGACGCGCGGATCAACATGATCTACGAAGGCACGAACTCGATCCAGTCGCTCGACCTGCTGGGCCGCAAGGTGCTCGGCGACATGGGCGCGAAGCTGAAGAAGTTCGGCAAGCTCGTCACCGAATTCGCGGAAGCCGAAGGCGTGAAGCCGGAGATGGCCGAGTTCATCAACCCGCTCGCCGACATCGGCGACAAGGTGCAGAAGCTGACGATGGAAATCGGCATGAAGGCGATGCAGAACCCGGACGAAGTCGGCGCCGCCGCCGTGCCGTACCTGCGCACCGTCGGCCACCTGGTGTTCTCGTACTTCTGGGCGCGCATGGCGCGTCTCGCGCTCGACAAGGAAGCGTCGGGCGACCCGTTCTACAAGTCGAAGCTCGCGACGGCCCGCTTCTATTTCGCGCGTCTGCTGCCCGAAACGGCCGCGACGATCCGCGCCGCGCGCGCCGGTTCGAAGACGCTGATGGAAGTCGACGAATCGCTGTTCTGACGCGAGTCCGGGCGGTGCGCGCCGCGCACCGCCCGAACGCAACGGTTCCTGGTACTCACTTCGCCGTGCAGCCCTCACAACCCCCGCTGCACGACACTATCCGGAGACATCCCGTGAGCAATTTCCTGATTCGCAAGGTCGCCGTGCTGGGCGCCGGCGTGATGGGCGCGCAGATCGCCGCGCACCTCGTCAACGCGCGCGTGCCGGTGCTGCTGTTCGACCTGCCGGCCAAGGAAGGCCCGAAAAACGCGATCGCGCTGAAGGCGATCGAGAACCTGAAGAAGCTGTCACCCGCGCCGTTCGGCGTGAAGGACGACGCGAAATACCTCGAAGCCGCGAACTACGAGGACGACATCGCGAAACTCGCCGAGTGCGACGTCGTGATCGAAGCGATCGCCGAGCGGATGGACTGGAAGCACGACCTGTACAAGAAGGTCGCGCCGCACATCGCACCGAACGCGATCTTCGCGACCAACACGTCGGGCCTGTCGATCACCAAGCTGTCCGAAGGATTCTCGGACGAGCTGAAGTCGCGCTTCTGCGGCGTGCACTTCTTCAACCCGCCGCGCTACATGCACCTCGTCGAGCTGATCCCGACCGCGCACACGCGCCCGGAGATCCTCGACCAGCTCGAAACCTTCCTGACGAGCGTCGTCGGCAAGGGCGTCGTGCGCGCGAAGGACACGCCGAACTTCATCGCGAACCGCGTCGGCATCTTCTCGATCCTCGCGGTGATCACCGAGGCCGCGAAGTTCGGCCTGCGTTTCGACGAGGTCGACGACCTGACGGGCAGCCGGCTCGGCCGCGCGAAGTCGGCGACGTTCCGCACCGCGGACGTGGTCGGCCTCGACACGATGGCGCACGTGATCAAGACGATGCAGGACAACCTCGCCGACGATCCGTTCTTCCCGGTCTACCAGACCCCTGCCGTGCTCGCCGAACTGGTGAAGCAGGGCGCGCTCGGCCAGAAGACGGGCGGCGGTTTCTACAAGAAGGAAGGCAAGGCGATCAAGGTGCTCGACGCGAAGACGGGCACCTACGTGGATTCGGGCGCGAAGGCGGACGAAACCGTCGGCCGCATCCTGAAGCGCCCGCCGGCGGAACGCCTGAAGCTGCTGCGCGAGACGGACCATCCGCATGCGCAGTTCCTGTGGTCGATCTTCCGCGACGTGTTCCACTACATCGGCGTGCATCTCGAGTCGATCGCCGACAACGCGCGCGACGTCGACCTCGCGATCCGCTGGGGCTTCGGCTGGAACGAAGGCCCGTTCGAAGGCTGGCAGGCCGCCGGCTGGAAGCAGGTCGCCGAGTGGGTGCAGGAAGACATCGCGGCCGGCAAGGCGCTCGCGAACGTGCCGCTGCCGTCGTGGGTGCTCGAAGGCCCGGTCGCCGAGCAGGGCGGTGTGCACACGGCCGAAGGCTCGTGGGCACCGGCGTCGAAGCGCTTCGTGCCGCGCTCGGACCTGGCCGTCTACGGCAAGCAGGTGTTCCGCGCGCCGCTCGTCGGCGAAGCCGGCGCAGATCCGAAGACGTACGGCAAGACGCTGTTCGAAACCGACGCGGTGCGCGCGTGGGTCGATGATCGCGCAGGCGAGGACGACGTCGTGATCGTGTCGTTCAAGTCGAAGATGAACACGATCGGACCGAGCGTGATCGACGGCCTCGTGCAGGCGATCGAACTCGCGGAGAAGGATTACAAGGGCGTGGTGATCTGGCAGCCGACGTCGCTGAAGCTCGGCACGCCGGGCGGCCCGTTCTCGGCCGGCGCGAACCTCGAAGAGGCGATGCCCGCGTTCATGATGGGCGGCGCGAAGGGTATCGAGCCGTTCGTGAAGAAGTTCCAGGAAGGCATGCTGCGCGTGAAGTACGCGAACGTGCCGGTCGTCGCGGCCGTATCGGGCATCGCGCTCGGCGGCGGCTGCGAGCTGATGCTGCACAGCGCGAAGCGCGTCGTGCACGTCGAGAGCTACATCGGTCTCGTCGAAGTGGGCGTCGGCCTCGTGCCGGCGGGCGGCGGCTTGAAGGAAGCGGCGCTGCGCGCGGCGGAGGCGGCCACGGCCGCGAACGCGACCACCGACATCCTGAAGTTCGTCACGAAGTCGTTCGAGAACGCGGCGATGGCGAAGGTGTCGTCGTCGGCGCACGATGCGCGTGCGATGGGCTACCTGAAGCCGTCCGACACGATCGTCTTCAACGTGTTCGAACTGCTCGACACCGCGAAGAAGGAAGCGCGTGCGCTGGCCGCCGTCGGCTACCGCGCGCCGCTGCGCGCGAAGGAGGTGCCGGTCGCAGGCCGCTCGGCGATCGCGACGATCAAGGCATCGCTCGTCAACATGCGTGACGGCCGCTTCATCAGCGACCACGACTACCTGATCGCGAGCCGCATCGCCGAAGCCGTGTGTGGCGGCGACGTCGAAGCCGGCAGCCTCGTCGACGAAGAGTGGCTGCTCGCGCTCGAGCGCCGCGCGTTCGTCGAGCTGCTCGGCACGCAGAAGACGCAGGAACGGATCATGGGCATGTTGCAGACCGGCAAGCCGGTGCGTAACTGAGCGAGCAGACGACAAGGAGTCTGAAATGAGCAAACAACTGCAAGACGCATACATCGTCGCCGCCAGCCGCACCCCGATCGGCAAGGCCCCGCGCGGTGTCTTCAAGAACACGCGCCCCGACGAGCTGCTGGTTCACGCGATCAAGTCGGCAGTCGCGCAGGTGCCCGGCCTCGACACGAAAGTGATCGAGGACGCGATCATCGGCTGCGCGATCCCGGAAGCCGAGCAGGGCCTGAACGTCGCCCGCATGGGCGCGCTGCTCGCCGGCCTGCCGCAGACGGTCGGCGGCGTGACGGTCAACCGCTTCTGCGCGTCGGGCATCACGGCGCTTGCGATGGCGGCGGACCGCATCCGCGTCGGCGAATCGGACGCGATCTTCGCGGGCGGCTGCGAATCGATGAGCATGGTGCCGATGATGGGCAACAAGCCGTCGATGTCGCCGCATATCTTCGATCGCAGCGAGGATTTCGGCATTGCGTACGGGATGGGCCTGACCGCCGAGCGCGTCGCCGAGCAGTGGAAGGTGAGCCGCGAAGACCAGGACGCGTTCTCGGTCGAATCGCACCGCAAGGCGCTCGCCGCGCAGCAGGCCGGCGAGTTCGGCGACGAAATCGCCGCGTACACGATCACCGAGCGTTTCCCGAACCTCGCGACCGGTGAAATCGGCGTGAAGACGCGCGAGATCAAGCTGGACGAAGGTCCGCGCGCGGATACGACGCTCGAAGGCCTCGCGAAGCTGCGCACGGTGTTCGCGAACAAGGGCTCGGTCACGGCCGGCAACAGCTCGCAGACGTCGGACGGCGCGGGCGCGCTGCTCGTCGTGTCGGAGAAGGTGCTGAAGGAATTCAACCTGACGCCGCTCGCGCGCTTCGTGAGCTTCGCGGTGCGCGGCGTGCCGCCGGAAATCATGGGCATCGGGCCGAAGGAAGCGATTCCGGCCGCGCTGAAGGCCGCCGGCCTGAAGCAGGACGATCTCGACTGGATCGAGCTGAATGAGGCATTCGCCGCGCAGTCGCTGGCGGTGATCCGCGATCTCGGCCTCGACCCGTCGAAGGTCAACCCGGTCGGCGGCGCGATCGCGCTCGGCCATCCGCTCGGCGCGACCGGCGCGATCCGCGCGGCGACCGTCGTGCACGGCCTGCGCCGCCGCAACCTGAAGTACGGGATGGTCACGATGTGCGTCGGCACCGGCATGGGTGCGGCGGGCATCATCGAACGCCTGTAAGCGGAGCGGGACAGTAGCGATCACGGTGCGCGAGCCACGAGCTTGCGCACCGTTTTTCATTCCGGAAGAGGAAAGTCAAAGGAGACGGTTGTGGCCGAAATTCAAGTGGAACGCGCCGACGGCGTGCTGACGATCACGATCGCGCGCCCGGCGAAGAAGAACGCGCTGACGGCGGCGATGTACCAGACGATGGCCGATGCGCTCGCCGACGCGCAGGAAGACAAGGCGATCCGCGTGATCCTGCTGCGCGGCAGCGACGGCAACTTCAGCGCGGGGAACGATCTCGAGGATTTCCTGAAGACGCCGCCGAAGGACGAAAACGCTTCGGTATTCCAGTTCCTCGCGCGGATCAGCGGCGCGACCAAGCCGATCGTGGCCGCGGTGCCGGGCGTCGCGGTCGGCGTCGGCGTGACGATGCTGCTGCACTGCGATCTCGTCTACGCGGCCGACACCGCGACGTTCTCGCTGCCGTTCGCGCAGCTCGGGCTGTGCCCGGAAGCCGCATCGAGCGTGCTGCTGCCGCGGCTGGCCGGCCATCAGGTCGCCGCTGAAAAGCTGCTGCTCGGAGAAGCGTTCGACGCGCTGGAAGCGCATCGCATCGGCATCGTCAATCGCGTGCTGCCGGCCGCCGAACTCGACGCATTCGCGGCGAAGCAGGCCGCGAAGCTCGCGGCACTGCCGGCGTCGTCGCTGCGCGTGACGAAGGCGCTGCTGAAGGAGACGGGCGGGGTGGCCGTGGCCGCGCGGATGAGCGAGGAAGCCGGCCATTTCTCCGCGATGCTGCGTGCGCCGGAAGCGCGCGAGGCGATGACGGCGTTCTTCGAGAAGCGCAAGCCGGATTTCCGTCAGTTCGACTGATACGGGGCGCAGACGCTTCGCTGCGCCGGACGCCTTGGCCGTCTGGCGCGACAACGCTTGCGTCTGTGCGCCGCTCGTCGCTCGTCGCGTGGCGTGCGTTTGGTCCTCGTGGCCGACGCATCAATCGGCGGGTCGGCTCGATTCTGAATCGCCATGCATTCGCGTGGTGTTCCTCGTTCCCCGCATCCGCTGCAGTTCCGCCGCCGAGACAGCCTCGCAATTCGCGCCGGCGCCCCTCATGTTGCGGCGCAGCGCCGTCATGCTTTCCGTCCCGTTAGTGCCTGCTATCCGCGACGCTTGAGGGAAGGTCCGGTGACCGTTTTGCCGCAGGCCATCGCCAGCCCTCAGCCCCAGCCTCAGCCTCAGCCTCAGCCTCAGCCTCAGCCCAGCCCAGCCCAGCCCAGCCCAGCCCAGCCTAGCCTAGCCTAGCCTAGCCTAGCCCCAGCGCCCACCCCTCCGGGCAGTTCCGACTCACCTCGGCAAACCTTGTCCCCCGTCAAGTTGCACTGCGGCAATTTTCCGTACAGTTCGCGCACAGGTCGCCGCGGCCGGATGCGTCGCGCGATGGCGGCGTGCGGCCAGCGGTTCTTCTCAACGACAATCAGGCGAACGAACAATGATCGGACGAATCACCGGCGGGGCGCGTGCGGCACCCGTCATCGGGCTGCTGGCTGGACTCGCCGGATGCAGCGACCTTCACGTGCTCGATCCGAAGGGCGCGGTGGGCGTCGCGGAAAAATCGCTGATCGCGACAGCGACGTGGGCGATGCTGATCGTCGTCATTCCGGTGATCCTGCTCACGCTGTGGTTCGCATGGCGCTACCGCGCATCGAACCGCAACGCCGCCTACGCGCCGAACTGGTCGCATTCGACCGCGATCGAGGTCGTGATCTGGACGGTGCCGACGCTGATCATCCTGTTCCTCGGCGTGCTCACGTGGCGGACGACGCACGAGCTCGACCCGTACAAGCCGATCGAATCGTCGGTCAAGCCGATCAATGTCGAGGTCGTCGCGCTCGACTGGAAGTGGCTGTTCATCTATCCGGAACTCGGCATCGCGTCGGTGAACCAGCTCGCGATTCCGGTCGGCACGCCGGTGAATTTCCGCATCACGTCCGACTCGGTGATGAACTCGTTCTTCATCCCGCAGCTTGGCAGCCAGGTCTATGCGATGGCCGGCATGCAGACGCGCCTGCACCTGATCGCCGACGAGGCGGGCGACTACGCAGGCGTGTCCGCCAACTACAGCGGCCGCGGCTTCTCCGACATGAAGTTCCGCACGCTCGCCGAGCCGCGCGAGCAGTTCGATGCGTGGGTGCGGAAGGTGAAGGCGTCGTCCGACCGGCTCGACATGACCGCGTACGGCACGGTCGCGCAGCCGGGCGAGAAGGCGCCCGTGCGCTATTTCTCGTCGGTCGACCCGAAGCTGTTCCACAACATCATCGCGAAATACAACAACGGCCACGTCCTCGACCCGAAGGACGCCGCCTGCACGACGAAGGGGTAACGCATGTTCGGAAAACTGACTCTTTCGGCGATCCCGTTCGATCAGCCCATCATCATGGGGGCGAGCGCCTTCATGGGGCTCGTCGTGCTGGGCATCGTCGCCGCGCTGACGGGCGCGGGCCGGTGGAAATGGCTGTGGAGCGAATGGCTGACGTCCGTCGATCACAAGAAGATCGGCGTGATGTACCTGGTCGTCGCGGTGCTGATGCTGCTGCGCGGCTTCGCGGACGCCGTGATGATGCGCCTGCAGCTCGCGCTCGCGTACAACGGCCCCGGCTACCTGCCGCCGCATCACTATGACCAGGTCTTCACCGCGCACGGCGTGATCATGATCTTCTTCATGGCGATGGCGCTGCTGGTCGCGTTCTTCAACCTGATCGTGCCGCTGCAGATCGGCGCGCGCGACGTCGCGTTCCCGTTCCTGAACTCGCTCTCCTTCTGGATGACGGCGGTCGCCGCGATCCTGATGAACGTTTCGCTCGTGATCGGCGAATTCGCGCAGACGGGCTGGCTCGCGTATCCGCCGCTGTCGGAACTGCAGTTCAGCCCGGGCGTCGGGGTCGACTACTACCTGTGGGCGCTGCAGATCTCGGGCGTCGGGACGCTGATCACGTCGATCAACTTCTTCGTGACGATCATCAAGATGCGCGCGCCGGGCATGACGCTGATGAAGATGCCGGTGTTCACGTGGACCGCGCTCTGCTCGAACGTGCTGATCATGGCGACGTTCCCGATCCTGACCGTCGCGCTCGCGCTGCTCGGCCTCGATCGCTACCTCGACATGCATTTCTTCACCAACGAAGCCGGCGGCAACGCGATGCTGTACCTGAACCTGATCTGGGCGTGGGGGCATCCGGAGGTATACATCCTCGTGCTGCCCGCGTTCGGCATCTATTCGGAAGTCATTGCGACGTTCGCGAAGAAGCCGCTGTTCGGCTACCGGACGATGGTCTATGCATCGTGCGTGATCATGGTGCTCGCGTTCCTCGTGTGGCTGCATCACTTCTTCACGATGGGCTCGGGGGCCGACGTCAACGCGTTTTTCGGGATCATGACGATGGTCATCGCGATCCCGACCGGCGTGAAGATCTTCAACTGGCTGTTCACGATGTATCGCGGCCGCATCGAATTCACGGCGCCGGTGCTGTGGACGATCGGTTTCATGGTCACGTTCACGCTCGGCGGGATGACCGGCGTGATGATGGCGATTCCGGGCGCGGATTTCGTGCTGCACAACAGCCTGTTCCTGATCGCGCACTTCCACAACGCGATCATCGGCGGCGTCGTGTTCGGCTACTTCGCGGGCGTTCACTACTGGTTCCCGAAGGTGTTCGGCTTCCGGCTCGACGAGAAGTTCGGCAAGCGCGCGTTCTGGTGCTGGTTCCTCGGCTTCTACGCGTCGTTCGTGCCGCTGTACGTGCTCGGCTTCATGGGCATGACGCGCCGCCTGAACCACTACGACAACCCGGCTTGGCATCCGTGGCTGGTCGCCGCCGCGTTCGGCGTCGCGCTGATCGCGATCGGCGTACTGTGCCAGGTCGCATCGGTGTGGGTCGGCTGGCGCAATCGCAACCAGCCGCAGTATCGCGACGCGACGGGCGACCCGTGGAACGGCCGCACGCTCGAGTGGGCGACGTCGTCGCCGCCCGCCGTCTACAACTTCGCGGTGCTCCCGAACGTGCACGAACTCGACGAACTGGCTTATCGCAAGGCGAAGGGCCTCGGGCTCGGCCTCGGCAAGAACGTCAGGTACGAAGACATCCACATGCCGTCGAACACGAGCGCGGGCTTCTTCGTCGGCATCTTCAGCCTGCTGCTCGGCTTCGCGCTCGTCTGGCACATCTGGTGGCTCGCGATCGCCGCGCTCGTCGGCATCGTCGCGACGGTGGTGCTGTACAGCGCACAGGACAACGACGGCTATTACATTCCGGCGGATACCGTCCGCAAGATCGAGGAACAACGCGCGGGTGTGCGGATCGGCACGCCGGCGCCGGAAGTCGAACTGGAGACGAACTGATGTCGTATCAATCTCTCGCGGGCGCCGCCCGTCATCCGGCCGCGCACCACCATCCGCCGTCGCATTCGGTGTTCGGCTTCTGGCTGTACCTGATGACCGACTGCGTGATCTTCGCGTCGCTGTTCGCGACGTTCGCGGTACTCGGCAACCAGTTCGCGGGCGGTCCGACCGCGAAGGACCTGTTCGACATTCCGGGCGTCGCGCTCGAGACGGCGGCGCTGCTGCTGTCGAGCATCACGTACGGGTTCGCGATGCTCGGCGCACAGCGGCGCCGGCGCGGCGCGGTGTTCGTGTGGCTCGCGGTGACATTCGTGCTGGGCGCCGCGTTCCTCGCGATGGAACTGCGCGAGTTCTCGCACCTGATCGCCCAGGGCGCGGGCCCGCAGCGCAGCGCATTCCTGTCGGCGTTCTTCGCGCTCGTCGGCACGCACGGGCTGCACGTGGCGGTCGGCCTGTTGTGGATGGTCGTGCTCGTCGTGCAGATCGCCCGCGGCCCCGGCATGACGGAGCGCGACTTCCGGCGCCTCACCTGCCTGAGCCTCTTCTGGCACTTCCTCGACATCGTCTGGATCTGCGTGTTCTCCTTCGTCTATCTCGCGAGCGTGCTCTAAATGGCCCATTCGGAACTCATCCACCACGATGACGCGCACGGCACGGCCGGCGGCTACCTCGTCGGTTTCGTGCTGTCGATGCTGCTGACGGCCGCGTCGTTCGGCCTCGTGATGGGCGGCATGCTGGCGCCGAAGGCGGCGATCATCGCGCTCGCGGGGCTCGCATTCGTGCAGATCGTCGTGCATCTCGTCTGCTTCCTGCACATGAACGCGTCGTCCAGCCAGCGCTGGAACGTGATGGCGTTCAGCTATACGGTGCTGACCGCGCTGATCCTGATCGTCGGGACGCTGTGGGTGATGCACAACGTCAGCATGAACATGATGTCGCGATAACCGGCCCGGGGCGCGGTTCGTCCCGTCCCCGCTGCGCCGTGCGTGCCGCACGGCTCCTTTTCTTTCGGGCGTGCGAATCGCATGCCTTTCTGCATCATGGTCAACAACGATTCCCAGACACCGGTTCGCGCCGACGAGCCGATCCCGCACCGCAAGGTCATCCGCGCATGGCTCGTGCCGTTCGCCACGCGCGAGATCGTGCGCCCGATCCTGCTGCTCGTGCTCGACTACCTGTTGCTGTTCGCGGCGTTCGCCGGCGCGCTGCTGATTCCGTCGACGGTCGGCAAGATCGCCTGCGGGATGGCCGCCGGGTTCATCACCGGGCGACTGTTCATCATCGGGCACGATGCGTGCCATCAGAGCCTGACGCCCGACCGCCGGCTGAACCGCTGGCTCGGCCGCATCGCCTTCCTGCCGTCGCTGACGCCTTACAGCCTGTGGGAAGTCGGGCACAACGTCGTGCATCACGGCTATACGAACCTGAAGGGCTTCGATTTCGTGTGGGCGCCGCATACGCCGGCGGAATTCGCCGCGCTGTCGCCGGCGCGGCGGTGGCTGGATCGCATCTACCGGAGCGGATGGGCGCCGGGCCTCTACTATCTCGTCGAGATCTGGTGGCTGCGGATGTATTTCCCGACCCGGGGCTATATCGGTGCGTCGCGGCCGGTATTCCGGCGCGACTGCCTGCTGGTGACGGGCTTCGCGGCCGTGTGGATCGCCGCCGTCGTCGGGGTGGCGATCGAGACGCAGCAATCCGTCGCGCTGCTGCTCGCGACCGGCGTGCTCGTGCCGTTCCTGTTCTGGTGCTCGATGATCGGCTTCGTCGTGTATGTCCACCATACCGACCCGCGCATCGCATGGCACGCGAACCGTGCCGAATGGTCCAATGCCGCACCGTTCGTGTCGACCACGCTGCACCTGACGTTTCCGTTCGGTATCGGCGGCCTGCTGCACCACATCATGGAGCACACGGCGCATCACGTCGACATGAGCGTGCCGCTGTACCGGCTCAAGCCGGCGCAGGCGAAGCTGGAGGACATGCTGCCCGGGCGGATCGTCGTGCAGCGCTTCGGCTGGCGCTGGTACTTCGACACGGCCCGCCGCTGCAAGCTCTATGACACCGACCGCAAGCTCTGGACCGACTATCGCGGAAACGTGACGAGCGAGGCGGCGCCCGAGGTGCGCGCGCCGGCCGCGGCGGGCGCGCGGCAGGGGGCGGTTCCCGAAGCCGCGGGCAACGCGCCCGCTGCGACCGCTCAGGCGGTGCCGTAATCGACGTGGCCGGTTTCGCGGCAGAAGCTGACGAGCCGCAGGCCGGCCGCCTTCGCGATCTCGATCGCGAGCGACGACGGCGCGGAGATCGTCGCGACCATCGGAATGCCGACCCGCGCCGACTTGCGCACGAGCTCGTAGCTCGCGCGGCTCGACAGGAACACGAAGCCGTCGGTCGCGTCGGCGCGCGCCAGCACGAGCGCGCCGATCAGCTTGTCGAGCGCGTTGTGGCGGCCGACGTCCTCGAACGCCATCCGGATCGCGCCTGTTGCGTCGCACCACGCGGCCGCGTGCAGGCCGCCGGTGAGCTGAGTGAGCGCCTGGTGCGCCGGCAGCCCGTGGGCCGCGCGCGCGAGCGCGTCGGGCGCGAGGCGCGTGAGAAAACCGGTGTCGGGTACCCGTTCGGGCGCGAGGTCGAGCAGGTCGATGCTTTCGATCCCGCACACGCCGCAGCCGGTACGCCCCGCGAGCGCGCGGCGCCGGTCCTTCAGCGCGGCGAACGCCTGCTGGACGACTTCCAGATGCACCTCCGCGTGCGGCAGCCGCGCGTCGGCGTGCAGGATCACGTCGATGTCCTTGATGTCGCTGCCGCGCTCGACGATCCCTTCCGAGATCGCGAAGCCGACCGCGAACGCCTCGAGGTCGCGCGGCGTGCACATCATCACCGCGTGCGAGATGCCGTTGAAGACCAGCGCGACCGGCCATTCCTGGCCGACGTAGTCGTGCGCGGTTTCGACGGCGCCGCCGCGCGTGCGGCGCACGGACAGCTCGATCGC
Organism: Burkholderia sp. Bp9015; assembly: GCF_003853505.1. NCBI lineage: Bacteria > Pseudomonadati > Pseudomonadota > Betaproteobacteria > Burkholderiales > Burkholderiaceae > Burkholderia > Burkholderia sp. Bp9015. Next base: position 117,790 of record NZ_QTPZ01000013.1, on the reverse strand, counting down.
GCCGCGCGGCTCTTCTGTTTCGGTCGGATTCACGAGCACTCCCGTTGATTCGAGGCAGGGGCGGCGGCGATCGGGTCCGCCGCTCGCGCGCAGAGGTTCTAAAATACCTCAGGCAGGCCGGCCGCGCCGGCATCCGCCACTCAGGTAACGACCATGGGACTCAGCGACGCTCCGCTGCTATTCAATTTCGAACACGATTCGTCGGAAAACCTCACGTACATCCCGATGATCGTGCGTTTCAATCTCGACCGTTTCGGTCTGCGGATTTCGCTGGAGCAGTGGCAACTGCTGCCGCTCGAGGACCGCAAGCTGCTCGCGCGCTTTCCGGCCGACGACGACACCGCGATCGAGCCCAATTTCGATCACGCGCTGTTCGAAATGCTGCGCACGCATGCCGACCTCGAACCGTCGTGGTTTCAGCCGGACGAGCAGCCGAGCTGGCGCGCGACCGACTCGGTGCCGGACGCGCTCGTGCAGCAGAGCGCGCTGGCCGGGCTGCCGGCGCCCGCGCTCGCGCAGTGGCAGCGGCTCGCGCCGTTCCAGCGCTACGTGCTGGTGAAGCTGTCGCGCAAGCCGAAGCTCAATCACGACTTCGTGCCCGCGATGCGGGAGTTCGGGCTGACGGCCACGCACTGACGGGCCGGATGCGGCGCCGCCGCGCGGCGCGCATGCGTCGTTACAGCGGCGGCAGCTGACGCGGCTTGCGGTCGGGGCCGGTCGCGACGTAGGTGAGAGTCGCTTCGGTGACCTTCACGATTTCGCCCATCAGGCGCATGCGCTGCGCGTACACCTCGACGTCGACCGTGATCGACGTGTTGCCGGTGCGCATGATGGTCGCGTAGAAGCTCAGCAGGTCGCCGACGAACACCGGCTGCTTGAATACGAACGAATTGACCGCGACCGTCGCGACGCGGCCGTTCGCGCGCTGGCTCGCGGGGATCGAGCCGGCGATGTCGACCTGCGACATGATCCAGCCGCCGAACACGTCGCCGTGGACGTTCGCGTCGTGCGGTTGCGGGACGACGCGCAGCGCGGGCTGCTTTTGCGGGAGTTCGAGGGTCGAATCGGTCATGGCGGAGGCTTTCATCCTGTAATAAATGCGCCGCCGCGCGCAGGCCGGCCGGCGAGGGCGCCGGCAGCGGCGCGTAGCGGCTTCTGCGACAATACAACGTTCGCAAATTGTACGAGAAAGCGGGCGAGTCGGCCGCCGCGGCACGCGTGCGGCACCGCCGCCGATCCTGATCCCCATGCGCCGATATTCCGCTTCCGGCGAGCCCGCGCCGGCTCCGACCGGGCCCCGCAACGACTGGCAGACCATCCGGTCGCTGCTGCCGTACCTCGCTACCTACAAATGGCGCGTCGCGCTCGCGCTCGGCTGCCTGATCGGCGCGAAGGTCGCGAACCTCGGCGTGCCGGTCGTGATGAAGCGCATCGTCGATCACCTGTCCGCCGTGCAGCAGCTCACCGCGCTCGGCCGCGCGGAGCAGTCGGCCGGCATCGTGCTCGCGGGCGGCGTCGGTTTGCTGGTCATCGCCTATGCGCTCGTGCGGCTGTCGACGTCGCTGTTCACCGAGCTGCGCGAGATCCTGTTCTCGAAGGTCACCGAGAGCGCGGTGCGCCAGCTCGCGCTGCAGGTGTTCCGGCATCTGCACGGGCTGTCGCTGCGCTTCCATCTCGAACGCCAGACGGGCGGCATGTCGCGCGACATCGAGCGCGGCACGCGCGGCATCCAGCAACTGATTTCCTATTCGCTGTACAGCATCCTGCCGACGCTCGTCGAGGTCGGGCTCGTGCTCGGCTTCTTCGTGGTCAAGTACGAGGCGTATTACGCGTACGTGACGTTCGCGGCGCTGGTCACGTACATCGTGTTCACCGTGAAGGTCACCAACTGGCGCACGCACTTTCGCCGCACGATGAACGAGCTCGATTCGCGCGCGAACTCGCGGGCGATCGATTCGCTGATCAACTACGAGACGGTGAAGTACTTCGGCAACGAGGAGTGGGAGGCGCAGCGCTACGACGAGAACCTGAAGCGTTACCGCAAGGCCGCGATCCGTTCGCAGAACTCGTTGTCGGTGCTGAACTTCGGCCAGCAGGCGATCATCGGCACCGGGCTCGTGTTCATCCTGTGGCGCGCGACGCAGGGCGTGCTGGCCGGCAAGCTGACGCTCGGCGATCTCGTGCTGATCAACACGTTCATGCTGCAGCTCTACATTCCGCTGAATTTTCTCGGCGTCGTGTATCGCGAGCTGAAGCAGAGCCTCACCGACATGGACCGGATGTTCGGGTTGCTGTCGGCCGCGAAGGAAGTCGCGGATGCGCCCGACGCGAGGCCGCTTGCGGTGGGCGGCGCGCAGGTGCGCTTCGAGCACGTGAACTTCTCGTACGAAGCGTCGCGGCAGATCCTGCACGACGTGACGTTTACGATCGACGCGGGCACGACGACCGCGGTGGTCGGCCACAGCGGGTCCGGCAAGTCGACGCTGTCGCGGCTGCTGTTCCGCTTCTACGATCTCGACCGGCAGGCGGGCGGCGCGATCCGGATCGACGGCCAGGACATTCGCGACGTCACGCAGGACTCGCTGCGCGCGTCGATCGGGATCGTGCCGCAGGACACCGTGCTGTTCAACGACTCGATCTACTACAACATCGCGTACGGCCGGCCGACCGCGAGCCGCGACGAAGTGATCGCGGCCGCGCGCGCCGCGCACATCCACGACTTCATCGAGACCTTGCCGAAGGGCTATGACACGCCGGTCGGCGAGCGCGGGCTGAAACTGTCGGGCGGCGAGAAGCAGCGCGTCGCGATCGCGCGCACGCTGCTGAAGGATCCGCCGGTGCTGCTGTTCGACGAGGCGACGTCGGCGCTCGATTCGCGCTCGGAGCGCGCGATCCAGCACGAGCTCGACCAGATCGCGCGGCATCGCACGACGCTCGTGATCGCGCACCGGCTGTCGACGGTCGTGCACGCGCAGCAGATTCTCGTGATGGACCACGGGCGGATCGTCGAGCGCGGCACGCACGACGAACTCGTGCGCGCGGACGGGCTGTATGCGCAGATGTGGGCGCTGCAGCAGCAGCGCGCGGCGGCGGGCGGGGAAGCGGCCGAGGCCGCGTGAGCGTGGCTGCCGCGCCGGGTGGCCCGGGCGCGGTCAGCCGCGAAACGATCAGCCCGCGGCGGCGCGCAGCCGCGCGTCGAGTTCGCCGAGCTGGGCGGGCGTGCCGACGTTCTCCCAGATTCCTTCATACAATTCGCCGCTCGCGCGGCCGGCCTCGATGGTCGCCTTGAAGTAGGGCGTGAGCGGCCGGTGCGTGCCGGGCACGATGTCGCGGAACATCCGCGTGTCGTACACGCCGATGCTGCCGAACGTGACGCGCGGCGCGCCGGCGAGCGCCAGCCGGCCGTCGTCGCGGAGCACGAAATCGCCGTCCGGATGGAACGGCGGGTTCGGCACCATCACGAGATGCATCGCGGGCGCATCGAGCGCGGCCATCTGCGCGGCGCGCGGCGCGAGCGTCCGGTAGTCGAACGCGCAGTACACGTCGCCCGCGACCGCCGCGAACACCGTCGGCCGGCCATCGCGCTCGATGAGCGGCAGCGCCTGCGCGATCCCGCCGGCGGTTTCCAGCGCGTCGCCTTCGGCCGAGTACGCGAGCCGCACGCCCCAGCGCGAACCGTCGCCGAGCGTTGCCTCGAGCTGTTCGCCGAGCCACGCGTGGTTGATCACGATCGTCTCGATGCCCGCACGCGCGAGCGCCTCGATCTGCCAGACGATCAGCGGCTTGCCGCCGGCTTCGAGCAGCGGTTTCGGGCGGGTATCGGTCAGCGGGCGCATCCGGTCGCCGCGGCCGGCGGCGAAGATCATCGCCGTGGTCAGGGTAGTGCTCATGTTCGGCTGAGGGGAAGGACGGTGAGGGCGGTCAGAACGTATAGCCGACGTCGGCCGCGCCCTTACCCTCGAGTTCGTCGAGCAGCTTCGCGAACGGCACGAGCGGGCGGTAGCGCAGCGCGACCTTGCGCGCGTAATTCAGGAAGCGCGGCAGGTCGTTCAGGTAGTGCGGCTTGCCGTCGCGGTAGTTGATGCGCGCGAACAGCCCCAGGATCTTGATGTGGCGCTGCAGCCCCATCCATTCGAGCTGGCGGTAGAACTCGCCGAAGTCCGGATCGACCGGCAGGCCGGCCTTCTTCGCCTTTTCCCAGTAGTACGCGAAGCAGTCGAGCTCGAACTCCTCGTCCCAGCTGATGAACGCGTCGCGCAACAGCGACACGACGTCGTACGTCAGCGGCCCGTACACGGCGTCCTGGAAGTCGAGCACGCCCGGGTTCGGCGCGCACACCATCAGGTTGCGCGGCATGAAATCGCGCAGCATGAAGCCCTGCGGCTGCGCATGGGCGCTCGCGACCAGCAGCGCGAAGGTACGGTCGAGCGTGCCGCGCATCGCGTCGGTGACCGGCTTGCCGAGATGGCGGCCGACGAACCACTCGGGCAGCAGCTCCATCTCGCGGCGCAGGAACGCCTCGTCGAACGGCGGCAGCACGTCCGGCTTCGAGCTCAGCTGGAAGCGGATCAGCGCGTCGAGCGCATCGCGCATCAGCGGGCGGGCGGCGACCGGGTCGGCCGGATCGAGCACCGAGATGTACGACGTGCGGCCGAGGTCGGTCACGAGCATGAAGCCGGCGTCGAAATCGTGGGCCAGCACGTCCGGCACGTGGTTGCCGGCCGCGGCGAGCAGCTGCGCGACCTGGACGAATTCGCGGCACTTCTCGGGCGGCGGCGCGTCGACCGCGACCAGCGTGCCGCCGGGGCTCGTGGCCGACGCGACACGGAAATAGCGGCGGAAACTGGCGTCCGACGACGCGGGCGCGAGGGTCGTCAGGTCGAGGGCGAAGCGCTCGGCGAGCGGGCGCAGCCACGCGGTCAGGGCTTCGAGGCGGGCGTCGGGCTGGGATGCGGCGGATGGGGGCGTCATGAAACTCGGCGGAGGGGGGAACGTCTTGCCATATAATACCCCACGACTTTTTTGACGCGCCCCGCGTCAGCTTCCGCCGTGCAGGCCCGCCGCCTGTCGCGCCGTCCGCCCGATCGCCTCCCCGGTTTGCGCTCAGCCGCAGTCGCGGTGCGACGGTGCGGCCCGCCGCGCGCGAATGTGCCGTGCAGCTGCGGTTGACAAGGGGCGATTCGCCAAACGATAGATGCCGCCCAAACCGCTATTCCCGAATGTCTTCCCCGGTGACGGGGCGCCGCGCAAACGGCGGCTCGCGCTCGCGCTCCTGGCCGTGCCCGGCCTCGTGCCGGCCGTGTCGCACGCGCAGCTGTCGGGCGCGGCCGCGCAGCCGCAGCCGCTCGACTCGCCGTGGGACCTGCGTCTCGCCCCGCAGCTCGAGGATCATCCGCTGAAGGACGGCGCGAAGCCGGCCACCTTCGTGATTGCCGACCATACGAGCGGCACGGCCGATCAGGACCTCGCCGCGAAGGGCTCGGCCGAGCTGCGCCGCGGCGACGCGGTCGTGAAGGCCGACGCGCTCCACTACGATCAGGATACCGACATGGCCGACGCGTACGGCCAGGTCAAGGTGGTCAACGGCGGCACGTCGTTCGCGGGCCCCGAGGCGCATCTGAAGGTCGAGGCGAACCAGGGCTTCATGACGGCGCCGAAGTACCACTTCAACGTGACGGGCGGCTCCGGCAGCGCGGAGCGCGTCGACCTGCTCGACAGCGAGCGCTCGGTGTTCGTCAACGGCACCTACACCGCGTGCCAGTGCGCGACGAACCCCGCGTGGTACATCAAGGGCAGCCGCTTCGACTTCGATACCGGCGCCGACGAAGGCACCGCGCGCAACGGCGTGCTGTTCTTCCAGGGCGTGCCGATCTTCGCGAGCCCGTGGATGACGTTCCCGCTGTCGGGCGAGCGGCGCAGCGGCCTCTTGCCGCCGACGTTCTCGATGAACTCGAACAACGGGTTCGAGCTGTCGCTGCCGTACTACTTCAACATCGCGCCGAACCGCGACCTGACGATCACGCCGCGCATCATCTCGCGGCGCGGCGTGCAGACCGAAGCGACGTTCCGCTACCTGTCGCCGTCGTATTCGGGCACGTTTACGGCCAATTACCTGCCGGATGACCGGCTCGCGCACCGCAACCGCTACGCGATCTACTGGCAGCACCAGCAGAACTTCGGCGGCGGTTTCGGCGGCTACGTCTACTACAACAAGGTCTCGGACAACACGTATCCCGAAGACCTTGGGTCGATGAACCAGTTCATCAACGGGACGCAGACGCTGTACCAGCAGGAAGCCGGCCTCACGTACAACAACGGCCCGTGGTCGGTGCTCGCGCGCTACCAGCACTGGCAGACGCTGCCGCCGTCGATCGCGCCGTACAGCCGCGAGCCGCAGTTGAACGTGAAGTACACGAAGTACAACGTCGGCGGCTTCGACTTCGGCGCGGAAGCCGACTATTCGCGGTTCCGCATCACGACCGCCGACATGACCGAAGGCGACCGGATCGTCTTCAACCCGTATATCGCGTACGGTGTGTACGGCCCCGGCTACTTCGCCGTGCCGAAGGTCCAGTACCACTTCGCGTCGTACGACCTGAACCACCTGTCGTCGAGCACGCCGAACAGCCCGAAGCACTTCACCGAGTCGATCCCGACCGTGAGCTTCGACTCGGGCCTGATCTTCGACCGCTCGGTGCGCCTGTTCGGCCAGGACTTCATCCAGACCCTCGAGCCGCGCCTGTACTACGTGTACACGCCGTATCGCGACCAGTCGAACGCGCCGCTGTTCGACACCGCGGAATCGGACTTCGGCCTCGCGGAGATCTACCAGCCGAACACGTTCGTCGGCAACGACCGGATCGCCGATGCGAACCGGATCACGGCCGGCCTGACGTCGCGCTTCATCGATCCGCGCACCGGTGACGAGCGCGCGCGCTTCGTGGTCGCGCAGCAGTACTATTTCGCCGACCAGCGCGTGACGCTGAACTCCGGCCAGAGCGCCGTGCTGGCGCGCCACTCCGACCTGATCGTCGGCGCCGCGCTGAAACTCGGCTCAGGCTTCATGTCGGAGACGGCGTTCCAGTACAACCAGAACAACAACCAGCTCGTGAAGTCGAGCATCGGTTTCGGTTTCAGCCCGGGCGAGCGCCGCGTGATCAACGTCGGCTACCGCTACACGCGTGCGAACACGACGCTCGACAACCAGCCGATCAACCAGTTCCTGGTGTCCGCGCAGTGGCCGCTCACGCGCCGCCTGTATGCGATCGGCCGCTTCAACTACGACCTGGCCGCCGACCGGGTCGTCGACGGTCTGCTCGGCTTACAATACGACGCGGATTGCTGGGCGCTCGGAGTCGGGGTCCAGCGGTACGCGAACGGCGTGAACACGTCGGGGCAGCAGAATTCGTCGACGCGCTTCATGATGCAGCTGACGTTGAAGGGGCTGTCGAGCGTCGACAACGGTCTCGTGGCCGCATTCCGCGCCGGGGTGCCGGGCTATACGCCGCTGCCGTCCGCGCCGCCGCCGATGTCCCGCTTCAGCAACTACGAGTAACGCCGGCTTGTCTGCACCGGTCAGCACGATTTCAATGGAGTATCAGTGGCAATGAAGAAAACCCTTCGTTTCGCGGCAGTCGTGTCCAGCCTCGCCGCCGCCGCCGCGCTGCTCGCCGCTGCGCCGGCCGCGGCGCAGGCGCTTGGTTCGCATGGCGCGCAGCTTGCCGACGAAGTCGTCGCGGTCGTCAACAACGACGTGATCACGGGTCGCGAACTCGACCAGCGCGTCGGCCTGATCTCGCGCCGGCTGCAGCAGCAGAACGCGCCCGTGCCGCCGGCCGACCAGCTGCGCGCGCAGGTGCTGAACCAGATGGTGCTCGAACGCATCCAGGTGCAGAAGGCCAAGGACGACGGGATCCGCATCGACGATGCCACCGTGCAGTCCACGCTGCAGCGCCTCGCGCAGGCGAACGGGATGACGCTCGAGCAGTACCGCGCGCGCATCGTCGCGCAAGGCGTGCCCTGGAGCGTGTTCACGAGCGACGCCCGCACCGAGCTGATGCTGTCGAAGCTGCGCGAGCGCGAGGTCGACGGCAAGATCACCGTGTCGGATGCCGAGGTCGCGAACTACATCGCGAGCCAGCGCGGGCCGAGCGCATCGCAGCAGCAGGACCTGCGCTTCCAGCACATCTTCATCAAGGCGCCGACCAACGCGCCGCAAGCCGACATCGAAGCCGCGCAGAAGAAGGCCGACGCGCTGCTGCAGCAGGCCACGTCGGGCGCCGATTTCGAGAAGCTCGCGAAGAACAACTCGGAAGCGAACGACGCGAAGAAGGGCGGCGACCTCGGCTTCAAGGCGCCGTCCGCGCTGCCGGCCGACGTCGTCGAAGCCGCGTCGAAGCTCCGCCCCGGCCAGGTCAATCCGACGCTGATCCGCGTGCCGGACGGCTTCGAGATCGTGCGTCTCGTCGACCGCCGCCAGAGCCAGGGCGCGACCGCCGCGGCACCGAAGATCGTCCAGACGCACGTGCGCCACATCCTGTTGCGCGTCGGCGAAGGCAAGTCGGAAGGCCAGGCACGCCAGCAACTGCAGGACATCCGCAAGCAGGTCGAGGCCGGCGGCGATTTCGAGAAGTTCGCGCGCACCTACTCGCAGGACGGTTCGGCGTCGCAGGGCGGCGATCTCGGCTGGATCAGCCCGGGCGAGACCGTGCCGGAATTCGAGCGCGCGATGAACAACCTGCAGGCCGGCCAGATCAGCCAGCCGATTCGCACCGAGTACGGCTACCACCTGATCCAGGTGGTCGAGCGCCGCGAGGCGGAAGGCTCGGTGCAGCAGCAGATGGATATCGCGCGCCAGGCGATCGGCCAGCGCAAGGCCGAGCAGGCGTACGCCGACTGGCTGCGTGAACTGCGCGATTCGTCGTACGTGCAGTACAAGATCGGCGGCGTCGGCCCGGCGAACTGAGCGAGCTTCGCATGACGGCATCCGCGCTGCAGATCGCGATCACGACCGGCGAACCCGCGGGTGTCGGCCCGGAGCTGACCGTGCAGGCGTTGCAGGATGCCGCGCGGCGCTGGCCCGGTGCGCATTTCACCGTGCTCGGCGATGCCGCGCTGCTCGACGCACGCGCGGCGGCCGTCGGTGCCGACCGGGCGGTGCTCGCCGGCGGTGGGCCGGTGTCGGTCGAGCATCATCCGCTCGCCGTGCCCGCGCAGGCGGGCAAGCTCGACGCGGCCAACGGCCGCTACGTGCTCGGGCTGCTCGATGCCGCGATCGACGGCGCGGTGGCGGGCCGGTTCGACGCGATCGTCACCGCACCGCTGCAGAAGAGCACGATCAACGATGCCGGCGTGCCGTTTACCGGCCATACCGAATACCTTGCGGAACGCACGCACACGCCGCGCGTCGTGATGATGCTGGCAGGCACGGGCGAGCGGCCGCTGCGCGTCGCGCTCGCGACCACGCACCTGCCGCTGAAGGACGTGTCGGCCGCGCTGACGATCGACGGGCTCGTCGAGACGCTGGCGATCGTCGATCGCGACCTGCGGCGCGACTTCGGTCTTGCGGCGCCGCGCATCCTCGTGACGGGGCTGAACCCGCACGCGGGCGAGAACGGCTATCTCGGGCGCGAGGAGATCGACGTGATCTCGCCGGCGCTCGCACGCGCGCAAGCGCAGGGCATCGACGCGCGCGGCCCGTATCCGGCCGACACGCTGTTCCAGCCGCGCCATCTCGAGGGCGCCGATTGCGTGCTCGCGATGTTCCACGATCAGGGCTTGCCCGTGCTGAAGTATGCGACCTTCGGCGAGGGCATCAACGTCACGCTCGGGCTGCCGATCATCCGCACGTCGGTCGATCACGGCACGGCGCTGGATCTGGCCGGCACGGGCCGCGCGGATCCGGGCAGCATGGTCGCCGCGCTCGACACGGCCGTCACGATGGCGCGCCATCGCCGCGCGGCCTGACACGCACGAGCCTGACCTCATTCGTCGTATTTTTCGTTTTTCTCAGTCGATGTCGAACAGCAGACAGCACCAAGGCCACTTCGCGCGCAAGCGCTTCGGGCAGAACTTCCTCGTCGATCACGGCGTGATCGACTCGATCGTCGCGACGATCGGCCCCGCGCGCGGCCAGCGGATGGTCGAGATCGGCCCCGGCCTCGGCGCGCTGACCGAGCCGCTGATCGCGCGTCTCGCGACGCCCGAGTCGCCGCTGCATGCGGTCGAGCTCGACCGCGACCTGATCGGGCGCCTGCAGCAGCGCTTCGGCGCGCTGCTGGAGCTGCACCCGGGCGACGCGCTCGCGTTCGACTTCCGCTCGCTCGCGGCACCCGGCGACAAGCCGTCGCTGCGGATCGTCGGCAACCTGCCGTACAACATTTCCAGCCCGCTGCTGTTTCACCTGATGACGTTCGCCGACGCGGTCATCGATCAGCATTTCATGCTGCAGAACGAAGTCGTCGAACGGATGGTCGCGGAGCCGGGCACGAAGGCGTTCTCGCGACTGTCGGTGATGCTGCAGTACCGCTATGTGATGGAGAAGATGCTCGACGTGCCGCCGGAATCGTTCCAGCCGCCGCCGAAGGTCGATTCGGCGATCGTCCGGATGATTCCGTACGAGCCGCACGAACTGCCGGACGTCGATCCCGTGCTGCTCGGCGAAGTCGTCACCGCCGCGTTCTCGCAGCGCCGCAAGATGCTGCGCAATACGCTCGGCGACTACCGCGAGACGATCGATTTCGACGCGCTCGGCTTCGATCTCGCGCGACGCGCGGAGGATGTCAGCGTGGCCGAATATGTCGGCGTCGCGCAGGCGCTTGCAGCGGCGCGCAAGGCCGCGGAGTAGCGGCACGCGGGCGTCGCACCTGGCGCCTGCCCCGAGCGCGATCGACGAGGCTGCCCTGAGCGGGCAGCTTTTTTTTCGCACGGCGTTCGTCGCTGCCGGACCGCGTCCGCATCGCGCTACGCGCGCCGGCGCGGCGGCGCGTTGACGAGCGCGATCCCGGTCAGCACCAGCGCGGCCGCCGACATGAAGCGCCAGCCGACCGATTCGCCGAGCAGCAGCACGCCGAACGCGACGCCGAACAGCGGCGACAGGAACGTGAACACCGATAGCCGCGACGCGCTGTAGCGCGTCAGCAGCCAGAACCACGACAGGTAGCTGACGAACGCGACGATCACCGACTGGTACGCGAGGCTCGCGAGCGCGATCGGCGTGACCCGCGCGAACGACGTCTGGCCGAGCAGCGCGGCGAGCGCGATCAGCACGACGGCCGACACCGCGAGCTGGTAGAACAGCGTCTTGCTCGCGCTGGCGCGCGCGAGCGACGTCGAACGCACGACGACCGTCGTCGCGGCCCACATCGCGCCGCCGAGGATCCCGAGCGCGTCGCCGGCGAGCCCGGCCAGCACCGATGCGCCGGGCGCGCGCGGCGTCAGGAAGCCGTCCGCGAACGCGAGCGCGATGCCGGCGAACGCGAGGCCGACGCCGGCCCACTGGACGCGCTGCAGCCGTTCGCCCGGCGCGAACAGGTGCAGGCCGAGCGCCGTGAAGCACGGTGCCGTGTACAGGAAGATCGCCATGTGCGACGCGCTCGTCAGCGTGAGCCCGAAGAACACGCAGATGAACTCGCCGGCGAACAGCGCACCGGCCGCGATGCCCGCGCCGAGCGTGCCGTCCGCGCGGAACAGCGGCGTGCCGCGCGAGCGTGCCCAGCCCCACAGCAGGAGCGCGGCGATCACCGAGCGCAGCCCGGCCTGGAACATCGGCGGGATCGCCGCGTTGGTGCTCTTGATCGCGACCTGCTGGAGGCCCCAGATCGCGCACAGCAGCAGCATCACGCCGACCGCGCGCATGTCGAGCGCGCGTCGCACGGGCGTGCCGGCGAGCGCGGTCATCGGCGGACCTCGCCGATGCGGCGGGAAGCAGGCTGGGGCATGAGCAGAGACTTGGGCAAGGACATGGTCAGCGGCGGACGGACGGCGCGTCCGGCGCGCGCGAATCGGCGATTTCTCACGGCAGGCTGTGTGGCTGGAATGAGGCGGTGGTCGCGTTCTGGCTGCGGGCGGCATGCCCGTTTTTGGTGCGAAGTGGGAGGATGTTACCCGATCGATGGACTTGCCGGGGCCGTCGGGCGCGGTGATCTCCACCGCCGCACGGGCTTCGCGCTCGCCGTGCGGATGCTTGGGTATCGGCCGGTGGCGCACGGGGCGCCGGCGGCGGGATTGACCCGACTCCGGTAGAATTTCCGCTTCTGGAAAGTCCCCACAGGAGTACAACACATGCGTTTGCTGCATACGATGCTGCGAGTCGGCGATCTCGACCGCTCGATCAAGTTCTACACCGAATTGCTCGGCATGAAGCTGCTGCGTCGCGAGGATTATCCGGAAGGCAAGTTCACGCTCGCGTTCGTCGGCTACGAAGCGGAAAGCGCGGGCACCGTGCTCGAGCTGACCCACAACTGGGATACGCCGTCCTACGATCTCGGCAACGGCTTCGGCCATCTGGCGGTGGAAGTCGACGATGCCTACGCGGCCTGCGACAAGATCAAGGCGCAAGGCGGCAAGGTGACCCGCGAAGCCGGCCCGATGAAGCACGGCACGACCGTGATCGCGTTCGTCGAGGATCCGGACGGCTACAAGATCGAGTTCATTCAGAAGAAGGCGCACTGAGCGCCGGGCGCGCGGCGCACGATGTGCGTCGCGGGCAGGAAAAACGGGCGATGTGGAGGAATCCGCATCGCCCGTTTGTATTTTGGTGCGGCCGATCGCGTCAAAGCGCCGGCAGCAGTTCGGGCGGGTGATGCTTGAGCGTGTGCCGCGCTTCGCGGAATTCCGGGAAGATCGATTCGACGGTCTGCCAGAAGGCCGGACTGTGGTTCATCTCGCGCAGGTGCGACAGCTCGTGCGCGACGACGTAGTCGACGATCGACATCGGGAAGTGGATCAGCCGCCAGTTCAGCCGGATCTTGCCGTCGCTCGAGCAGCTGCCCCAGCGCGTCGCCGCCGACGACAGCGCATACATCGAATACGTGACGCCGAGCCGTTCCGCGTAGACCGCCAGGCGTTCGCCGAAGATCCGCTTCGCTTCGCCCTGCAGCCAGCCCTGCACGCGATCCTTGATCTGCTGCATGTCGGCTTGCACGGGCAGCGGCAGCGACAGCCGTTGCGCATCGGCGTCGAATGCGACGGCGCCCGCGCCGAGCGCGATCGTGATCGTCTTGCCGAGATAAGGGAGTTGCGCGCCGTCGCGCCAGTCGATCTGCGGCAGCGCGCGCTGCTCGGTGCGGGTTTTCCACTCCGCGAGCTTCGCGAAGATCCAGCGCTGCTTCTCGGCGATCGCCGCTTCGATGTCGGCGAGCGTGACCCAGCGCGGCGCAGTGATCGACAGCCCGCTGCCGTCGATCGTGAAGCCGATCGTGCGGCGCGCGGAGCGCTTCAACCGATATTCGAGCACGCGGCTGTCGAGTGCGAACGTGCGGACGCGGGAGCGATCGGGTGCGGGACCCGGATCGAGCGGCGCCGCGGGGACTGCGGGCGCTGCAGCCGCTTCAGGCGGCGACGGCAGCGCGGCGGGCGCCGACGGTGGCGGCGATGCTGCCGGCCCGTCGAAGAGCGGCAGGTCCATCTGGCGATGATCGAGTGCCACGATGGCAGGCCGTGGCCGCGGACGCTTTTTCATCAGTTCGCTTCGTTTCGTCGTACGCAACGGCTGCAATCCGGGTGATTCAGACGCGTGCGGCATCGCGCGTGCCGGCATTGCCCGGCTGGCGATACGCATCGGGATCGATGCGGCGCATTTCCGCTTCGATCCATGCTTCGACCTGCGAGTTCAATACGTCGGGCGTCTTGCCTTCGACCGGAATCGGCTTGCCGATCGACACGGTGACGACGCCCGGGAACTTCGTGAACGAATTGCGCGGCCACACCCGACCTGCATTGTGCGCGATCGGCACGACCGGCGCGCCGGTTTCGATCGCGAAGCGCGCGCCGCCCGTCTTGTACTTGCCCTGCTTGCCGACCGGCGTGCGCGTGCCTTCCGGGAACATGATCATCCACGCGCCTTCCGACAGGCGCTTCTTGCCCTGGCGGATCACCGACACGAAGGCATTCTTGCCTTCCTTGCGGTTGATGTTGACCATGTGCAGCAGCCCGAGCGCCCAGCCGAAGAACGGCACGTACAGCAGCTCGCGCTTGAACACGTAGCAGAGCGGCTTCGGCATCAGCGCCGGAAACGCGAGCGTCTCCCACGCGGACTGGTGCTTCGACAGCAGCACGGCCGGGCCGTCGGGCAGGTTCTCGTAGCCTTCGATCCGGTAGCGGATGCCGTTCAGCCAGCGCACGACCCACAGCGTCGACTTGCACCAGCCGGCCGCCATCCAGTAGCGCGCGTCGGGGCGCATGAACGGAAAGGCGATGAAGCACGCGGTGGCGTACGGCACCGTGTACAGGATGAAATAGATCAGCAGCAGCAGGGAGCGGACGAAGCGCATCGGCGTGGGTCTGACAGTAGGGAGGATGCGCGCGGCGGCCGCATCACTCGTGTTCGTGTGAAAGGAAGTCGAGTGCGAACGCGCGCAGGTCGTCATGGACCTGCGTGCCGTCCGGCAGGTTGCCCGCGGCGAGCGTCTTCTTGCCCTTGCCGGTCAGCACGAGGTGCGGCCGGAAGCCGACCGCGACGCCGGCCTGCAGGTCGCGCAGCGAATCGCCGACGGCCGGCGTGTGACCGGGATCGATCTCGAAGCGCTCGGCGATCATCTGCATCATGCCGGGTTTCGGCTTGCGGCAGTCGCAGTGGTCTTCCGACGTATGCGGGCAGAAGAACACCGCGTCGATGCGCGCGCCGACCGCGGCCGCCGCGCGATGCATCTTCAGATGCATCGCGTTGAGCGTGGCCATGTCGAACAGCCCGCGACCGATGCCGGACTGGTTGGTCGCGACGACCACGCGATAGCCGGCGTGGTTGAGTCGTGCGATCGCCTCGAGGCTGCCGGGCAGCGCGATCCACTCGTCGGGCGTCTTGATGAACGCGTCCGAATCGACGTTGATCACGCCGTCCCGATCGAGGACGACGAGCTTGCGGTTGGGGCTGGTCGGCATCGTTCGGCCTTTACGCGGCGAGCTTCGAGATGTCGGCGACGCAGTTCATCTGCTGATGCAGCGCCGACAGCAGCGCGAGACGGTTCGCGCGCAGCGCGGGATCCTCGGCGTTGACCATCACGTCGTTGAAGAACGTGTCGACCGGCGCGCGCAGCGCGGCGAGCGCCGACAGCGCGCCCGTGTACGCACGCGCCTCGAGCTGCGACTGCACGTGCGGCGTCACGGCTGCGAGCTGCTCGTGCAGCGCCTTCTCGGCGGCCTCGACGAGCAGCGTCGGCTGCACCGTGCCGTTCGCGCCGCCTTCCGACTTCTTCAGGATGTTCGAGATCCGCTTGTTCGCGGCCGCGAGCGCTTCGGCTTCCGCGAGGCGCGTGAATTCGCGCACCGCGTCGAGGCGCGCGACGAGATCGTCGACACGCGTCGGGTTCAGGCTCAGCACCGCGTCGACTTCGCCGGCCGTGTAGCCGCGCTCGCGCAACAGGCCGCGCAGGCGGTCGATGAAGAACGCGAAGATCGCGTCGGTCGATTCGGCGACGCCCGGCACGCCTTCGAAGCGCGCATGGGCCGTGCGCAGCAGCGACACGAGATCGAGCGGCAGCTGTTTCTCGAGCAGCAGGCGCAGCACGCCGAGCGCGTGACGGCGCAGCGCGAACGGATCCTTCTCGCCGGTCGGCGCGAGGCCGATGCCCCAGATGCCGACGATCGTCTCGAGCTTGTCGGCCAGCGCGACGGCGGTGGACACCGGCGTGGTCGGCAGCGCGTCGCCGGAGAAGCGCGGCTGGTAATGCTCGGCGCAGGCGAGCGCGACGTCGTCGGGCTCACCGTCGTGGCGCGCGTAGTACGTGCCCATCGTGCCCTGCAGTTCCGGGAACTCGCCGACCATGTCGGTCAGCAGGTCGGCCTTCGCGAGGCGCGCGGCGCGCTTCGCGTGCGCGGCGTCGGCACCGATCGCGGGCGCGATCTCGCCGGCGAGCGCCTCGAGGCGCTCGACGCGTGCGAGCGCCGAGCCGAGCTTGTTGTGATAGACGACGTTCGCGAGCAGCGGCACGCGGTCCGCGAGCGGCTTCTTCTTGTCCTGCTCGAAGAAGAACTTCGCGTCGGCGAGGCGCGGGCGCACGACGCGCTCGTTGCCTTCGATGATCTCGCCCGGCGTCTTCGTCTCGATGTTCGACACGATCAGGAAGCGCGAGCGCAGCTTGCCGGCGACGTCGGTGAGCGCGAAGTACTTCTGGTTCGTCTGCATCGTGAGGATCAGGCATTCCTGCGGAACCTGCAGGAATTCGTCCTCGAAGCGGCACGGATAGACGACCGGCCATTCGACCAGCGACGTCACTTCGTCGAGCAGCGACTCGGGCATCACGACCGTGTCGCCGTTCGCGTGCTCGTTCAGCTGCGTGCGGATCGTTTCGCGGCGATCGGCGAAGTGCGCGATCACGCGGCCCTTGTCGCGCAGCGTGTCGGCATACGCGCGCGCATGCTGGATCGCGACGAGGCCGTCGGACAGGAAGCGGTGGCCGAGCGTGGTGTCGCCGGCATCGACGCCGAACGCGGTGACGGGCACGATGCGGTCGTCGTGCAGCACGGTCAGGCGGTGCACCGGACGCACGAACTTCACGTCGGAGCCGTCCGGGCGCTGGTAGGTCATGACCTTCGGGATCGGCAGCTTCTCGAGCGTTTCGTCGAGCGCGGCCTGCAGCCCGTCGGCGAGTGTCGCGCCGGCCGCCGAGTAGTTGACGAAGAACGCTTCGGCCTTGCCGTCCTGCGCGCGCTCGAGATCGGCGATCGACAGGTTCGGATGGCCGAGCGCCGCGAGCTTCTTCGCGAGCGGGGCGGTCGGCCGGCCTTCCGCGTCGAGCGCGACGGACACCGGCAGGACCTTTTCGCGGACCTGCTTTTCAGGCGCGACGGCGCGCACGTTCTGCACGACGACCGCGAGGCGGCGCGGCGTGGCGTAGCGTTCGAACACGAGTTCGCCTTCGATGAGGTCGCGCGCCGCGAGGCGTTGCGCGAGGCCTTCGGCGAATGCGTCGCCGAGGCGTGCGAGGGCCTTCGGCGGCAGCTCTTCGGTCAGCAGTTCGACGAGCAGGGGGGCGGGATGATTGTGCGTCATGTGTGGATTGAATCTCGTCTCGTCAGTCCTGATCGATCTTGCGTTCGACCTTGAGCGGCGGCGCCCATGCCGGCTGGGCGGCGTCCTGGGCGTCGGTGGTGAGGCCCGGCACGCCCGGCGGGTTGCCGAGCATCGGGAAGCCGAGCTTCTCGCGCGAGTCGTAGTAAGCCTGCGCGACGAGACGCGACAGCGCGCGGATGCGGCCGATGTACGCCGCGCGTTCCGTGACCGAGATCGCGCCGCGCGCGTCGAGCAGGTTGAACGTGTGGCCGGCCTTCAGCACGAGCTCGTACGCGGGCAGCGCGAGCTGCGCGTCGATCATCTTCTTCGCTTCCGCTTCGTAGCTGTTGAAGAACGTGAACAGCAGGTCGACGTTCGCGTGCTCGAAGTTGTAGGTCGACTGCTCGACCTCGTTCTGGTGGTAGACGTCGCCGTACGACAGGCGGCGCAGCTCGGGGCCGTTCGGGCCTTGCTCTTCCCATTCGGTCCACACGAGGTCGTACACGTTCTCGACCTTCTGCAGGTACATCGCGAGGCGCTCGAGGCCGTACGTGATCTCGCCGAGCACCGGCTTGCAGTCGAGGCCGCCGACCTGCTGGAAATACGTGAACTGCGTGACTTCCATGCCGTTCAGCCACACTTCCCAGCCGAGGCCCCACGCGCCGAGCGTCGGGTTCTCCCAGTCGTCTTCCACGAAGCGCACGTCGTTCTGCTTCAGGTCGAAGCCGAGCGCTTCCAGCGAGCCGAGGTAGAGATCGAGGATGTTTTCCGGCGCCGGCTTGAGCACGACCTGGTACTGGTAGTAATGCTGCAGGCGGTTCGGGTTCTCGCCGTAGCGGCCGTCCTTCGGGCGGCGCGACGGCTGCACGTAGGCGGCGCGCCATGGCTCCGGGCCGACCGCGCGCAGGAACGTGTGGACGTGCGACGTGCCCGCGCCGACTTCCATGTCGATGGGCTGGAGCAGGGCGCAACCCTGCTTGTCCCAGTAGGACTGCAGCGTCAGGATGATTTGCTGAAACGTAAGCATGAAGAGCCTTCGTGGCGCTGGCGCTCCGTTGCGGGCGGCGCTCCGGGCGGGGCCCGGAGGGTCGGCTCGCGCGGCGGCGCGGCTTGTTAGTGTGCTGAAACGTGCAATTTTACCGGATCGGCGGCCGGATGCGGCCGGAACGCGGACGAAGGGGGCGTCGGCGGTGTTTCGGGCGAGCCGTGCGCGGCCTGTGCGTGGGTCGTCGATGCGCGCGGTGCGCTCGCGCGCGGTGTCGCGATGCGCTGCTCGCTCCGCCTGCCGCGCCGCTTTGCGCGGGCGTTAAGATGCGCGTATTGCGGCGCGCGCGACGCCTGCCGCGCGACCGATTGCCCACTCCGGACCGCATGGACGATTCGAACGACCTCCTCATTCCGCTGATGCCGCCGCTGCTTGCGCTGCTCGGGCAGGCCGCCGACGCGCACGCGCGCGGCGAGCGCGACGCGCATGCGCTCTGGCTCGCCGCCGCCGGCCATCTGCACGCCGTCGACATGGCCGCGCTCGCGCAGCTTACCGCGGCGCTCGTCGCACGGCAGCGTGGCGCCGACGCGCTCGCGCTGGCCGAATGCGCGCTGCGCGTGCATCCGGGCGCCGGCGCGAGTTTCAATCATGGCTATGCGCTGCAGATGCTCGGCCGTCACGCCGACGCCGTCGCGTCGTACCGCGCCGCCTATGCGCTCGATCCGGGCTGGCCGTCGCTGCGCAACAACCTGGCGATCGCGCTGCGGCTGTCGGGCGGCGACCGCAACGAAGAAATCGCGCTGCTCGACGCGGCCGTGGCGGCCGACCCGCACGACGTGCAGGTGTGGACCAACCTGGTCGTCGCGCGGCTCGCGACGCAGGACCTCGACGGCGCGCTCGCGTGCGCGGCGCGGCTCGCGGAGATCGCGCCCGACAATGCGCTCGCGCAGAACAACATCGCGATGGCGATGAAGGAGGCGCAACGCTGGGACGACGCCGAGCGCCATGCGGCGCGCGCGTGCGAGCTGGCGCCCGATGACGCGTCGTTCCGTTTCAACCTCGCGATCATCCAGCTCGTGCGCGGCAACTACGCGGCCGGCTGGCGCGGCCACGAGGCGCGCTGGGACGGCGCCGGCGAGCTGCGCGGCCGCCGGCCGGTGCTGCCCGGCCCGCGCTGGCAGGGCGAGCCGCTCGCGGGCAAGACGCTGCTCGTCTGGGGCGAGCAGGGGCTCGGCGACGTGCTGCAGTTCGCGCGCTTCGTCGCGCCGCTCGCCGAGCGCGTGCACCGCGAGGGCGGCCGGCTCGCGTGGAACACGTTTCCGCAGGTGGGCACGCTGATGCGGCGCAGCCTCGGCGCGCACGCGGATGCGTTCAGCGCGGGCGGCGGCGTCGACGCGCTGCCGGCGTTCGACTACGAAGTGCCGCTGATCGGCCTGCCGTTGATGCTCGGGATGGAGACGTCGACGCTCGGCGCGGCGGTGCCGTACCTGCATGCCGATCCGCGCGCGCGCGACGCATGGCGAGCGCGGCTCGCGGGCGACGGCCAGCTGAAGGTCGGGCTCGTATGGACGGGCAGCGCGGGGCACCAGCGCAATCCGTTGCGGCGCGTCGGGCTCGAGCGTTATGCCGATGCGTTGCGCGGTGTCGACGGCGTCGCGTTTTACTCGCTGCAGCCGGGCGCGGACGCGGATGTCGCCGCGGCGCGCGCGGCCGGTTTCGCGATCGAGGACTTCACCGCCGAACTCGAGAGTTTCGACGATACGGCCGCGTTCATCGGCGCGCTGGATCTGGTGATCACGGTGTGCACATCGGTCGCGCACCTGTCGGGCGCGCTCGGCGCACGCACCTGGGTGCTGCTCGACGTGAATCCGCACTGGCCCTGGCTGCTCGAACGCACCGACAGCCCGTGGTATCCGACCGCGACGCTGTACCGGCAGCCGACGTTCGGCGCATGGGCGCCGGTGCTGGAAGCGCTCGGGCGGGATCTGCGCGGCCTGGCCGCGGCCGCGCAGCGGCCGGCCTGAACGGCTGGCCGGCGCGACGTCGCGCGTCGTTGCTTCCTGCGCGCGGCTTGCCGGGGTGTCGTGCGGACTCGGCCTCGTGCGCCGAACGTCGGCGGGCGGGGCGGTCCGCATGCCGCATCGACGGCGGCGGCCGCGCCGCGCCGCGCGCGCCGGCCGCCCGATGCGTCAGGCGTTCCGGTCTCCGCCGGCCTTCGCGCCGTTGCGGCGACGCAGGCCCGGCCCGAACGTGAAGCCGAACGCGAGCAGCACCAGCGACACCGCGAGCACGATGTTGTTGCCGCTCGTCACGTACGGCGTGAAGCCGCTCGTGCCTTCGATCCGCACATCGAGCGAGCCGATCGTAAACGGCTTGAGCTGGCCGAGCACGCGGCCGCGCGCGTCGATCGCGGCGGTCATCCCGGTATTGGTCGAGCGCAGCATCGGCCGGCCCGTTTCGAGCGCGCGCATCCGCGCGATCTGCAGGTGCTGGTCGAGTGCGATCGTGTCGCCGAACCACGCGAGGTTCGTCACGTTGACGAGCACGCCGGGCGGCTGCGGATTGTCGCGGATCGTCGCGGCGATTTCCTCGCCGAACAAGTCCTCGTAGCAGATGTCGGCCATCACCGGCTGGTTGTGCACGAGGAACGGCTTCTGCACCGGCGCGCCGCGCGCGAAGTCGCCGAGCGGCATCTTCATCAGGTCGACGAACCACCGGAAGCCCCACGGGATGAACTCGCCGAAGGGCACGAGATGGTGCTTGTCGTAGTGATAGATGTCGCGCGAGTGCGGCGTCACGCCGTACAGGCTGTTCGTGTAGTCGACGTAGTGGCCGTCCGGCGTGACCGATGCGCCGACCGCGCCGAACAGCACGGCCGAGCCGGTCGTGTCGCTGAACTTGCGGATCGCGACGGCGAACGGTTCGGGCAGCTCCTGGATCATCACCGCGATCGAGGTCTCCGGCGTGACGATCAGGTCGGCCGGTTTCTCGACGATCATCTGCGTGTACATCTTGATCGCCGCGTCGATGCCTTCCTGCTCGAACTTGATGTCCTGCTTCACGTTGCCCTGCAGCAGCCGCACCGTGAGCGGCGCGTTCGCGGGCACGGTCCACGCGGCCTGCGACAGCGCGATGCCGGCCGCGACGAGCGCGACGGCGATGCCGGCCGGCGCGGCGATGCGCACGCGCGCGTTGCCGGCGGCGCTGTTTTCGGATGCGGGCGCCCGGCGCGCGGCGACGAGCGCCTGCACGACCAGCGCGGCGAACAGCGCGAGCACCCAGGCGATGCCGTACACGCCGACGACCGGCGCGAAGCCCGCGAACGGACCGTCGACCTGCGGATAGCCGCTCGCGAGCCACGGGAAGCCGGTGAATACGGTGCCGCGCAGCCATTCGCCGAGCGCCCAGGCGCTCGCGAACGCAAACGCGCCGTGCCAGGTCGGCGAGAACGGCCGCGGATCGGGTTCGCGGCGATGCCATGCATGGCCTGCGCAGAACGACCAGAGCCCCGCCGAGAACGCCGGGTACAGCGACAGGTAGAGCGAGAACAGCACCAGCGCGCCGCCCGCGAGCGGTGCGGCCATCTCGCCGTACACGTGCATGCTGATGTAGAGCCACCAGATGCCGCTGATGAAGTTGCCGAAGCCGAACGCGCCGCCGGTGAGCGCGGCGCCGCGCCAGCTCGACGTGCGCGTCAGCTGCGCGAAAAACCAGACGAATACGACGAGTTGCAGCCAGCCGCCGTGCGGGGTCGGTGCGAAGCTGAGCGTATTGGCCGCGCCGGCGAGCAGCGCGGCCGGATAGTGCCAGCGCGGCAGCGTGCGGCCGGGCGCCGGCGCGAGAAGACCGCCAGCCGGGCGGGACGGGATCGGATCGTCCATGTGAAGCAAAAGAGGGCGAGCGGTTGAAGGAGACGCGACCGGCGCGAGACGGTCAGTCCTCGTGCGAGGTTTCGGCGCGGCGGCTCGCGAGGGGGTTGCGGCGCACCAGCAGCACGTGGACCTGGCGCGCATCGCCGCGCTGGATCTCGAACACGAGGTTGCCGAGCTGCAGCTTCTCGCCGCGGTGCGGCACGCGGCCGAAATGATGGGTGATCAGCCCGCCGATCGTGTCGACCTCGTCGTCGGGGAAGTCGGTGCCGAACGCCTCGTTGAACTGTTCGATCTCGGTGAGCGCGCGCACGCGGAAGCGGCCGTCGGGCCCCGAGATGATGTTGCCGGCTTCCTCGTCGAAGTCGTATTCGTCCTCGATGTCGCCGACGATCTGTTCGAGCACGTCCTCGATCGTGATCAGGCCCGCGACGCCGCCGTATTCGTCGACGACGATCGCGAGGTGGTTGCGGTTCACGCGGAAGTCGTGCAGCAGCACGTTCAGGCGCTTCGATTCGGGAATGAACACGGCGGGGCGCAGCATCCCGCGCACGTCGAATTCCTCTTCGGCGTAGAAGCGCAGCAGGTCCTTCGCGAGCAGCACGCCGATCACGTTGTCGCGGTTCTCCTCGTACACGGGGTAGCGCGAGTGCGCCTTCTCGAGGACGAACGGGATGAAGTCTTCAGGCTTGTCGGCGATGTTGATCGCGTCCATCTGCGCGCGCGGCACCATGATGTCGCGCGCGCACAGGTCGGACACCTGGAACACGCCTTCGATCATCGACAGCGAATCGGCGTCGATCAGGTTGCGTTCGTGGGCGTCCTGGAGGATTTCCAGCAGCTCGGACCGGGATTCCGGCTCGGGCGAGATGAAGTCGGTCAGGCGCTCGAGCAGCGAGCGCTTTTCTTGCGGTTTGTCGGTGAGCTTACGACTGGGATACGAATCGTTCATGGTGGTGCGCCCGGGTCATGCCGGGGCGCGCGGTCACGGAGTAGGCAAGGATACACCAAGGGCATGGCGCGGCCGTGTCACACCGGCCGTCCGGCCAGGGGCAGGCGGCGCGCGCGAGCCCCGCTCGGGAACGGCCGCGCCGGGCGCGACGCCGTCCTGTGTATCCATCCTATCTCAGAAAGGGGCGGCGGGGCACGGCGGCAAAAAAAGCGGAGGCGACCGGCCGGCCGGTCGGCGTCGGCGGCATTTCGTCGCGTGCAGGGCGCGCCGGGCGGGCGCTCGGACCCTCAGAAGCGCATGCCGGCGGAACAGCCGCCGGCGGCCGCGCCGTTGGTCGCGGCGCCGCCGCAACCGAACATGCCGCAGCCGGACAGTGCGACGCTCGTGGCGACGAGCAGCGCGGCCAGCATGACGCGCGATCTGC
This sequence comes from Burkholderia sp. Bp9015, assembly GCF_003853505.1. Classification (NCBI taxonomy): domain Bacteria; kingdom Pseudomonadati; phylum Pseudomonadota; class Betaproteobacteria; order Burkholderiales; family Burkholderiaceae; genus Burkholderia; species Burkholderia sp. Bp9015. The sequence continues at coordinate 94,351 of NZ_QTPZ01000013.1, read as the reverse complement.
GTGACGGGTTCATCGGCGCGGATTCTCCTTCGAACGCACGGGGGCGGCGGCCGGTGTGGCGCAAGCCGGCCGGTCGGGCATCACCGGCATCGCGCGAGCAGCCCTTCCAGCGCGCGGTCGGGGATGCCGCTCGCGCGCAGCGCGTCCACGGTGCGGCTCACGTAGTCGAGCGTCGTGCCGTAGCGGCCGGCCGCGCAGCTGAACACTTCCTTCACGACGGGGTCGGTCAGCTTGCCGGTGTAGGTGGGCACGTCGCGGCGCATCACGAATGCCAGCGCGTTCACGCGTTCGCCGGTCTCGAGCGTGCACGGCAGCCACGCGGGCCGGTACGACCCCATCGGCATTTCGCGTTTCCACAACGTCTCGAGATGCGGCTGCGCAGTCGGGCCCGCGAGCCGGAACGCGATGCCCGAGCACGAGCCGCCGCGATCGAGCGCGAGCACGAGGCCCGGACGTTCGGGCGTGCCGCGGTTCACGCGCGACCACAGGTAGAGCCCGCGATGGTAGCCGTGCACCTTGCCGCGCACGGCGGCGATGGTCGGCAGCCCGGGGTTCCAGATCAGCGAGCCATAGCCGAACAGCCAGAGATCCTGCCGGCCGTCCCAGTCGCGCATCGTGTGCGCGAGCGACGCCGCGAGTTCGTCTTCCGTCAGCAGCCGTCCCTCGCCGATCGACGGCGGGTAGGCGGGCGGCAGCATCGCGGCGTGGTGCATGGTGCGGACGGCTTTTACTGGTACGGGTTCGGGAAGCCCAGCTTCGCGAGGATGTCGACTTCAAGCGCTTCCATTTCGGCGGCGTCCTCGTCGCTCGTCTCGTGATCGTAGCCCTGCGCGTGCAGCGCGCCGTGCACCAGCAGGTGCGCGTAATGGGCGATGAGCGGCTTGCCCTGTTCGTGCGCTTCCTTCTCGACGACCGGGCAGCACAGCACGAGGTCGCCGATCACGGTGCCGTCGGGCGCCGGGTCGTACGCGAAGGTCAGCACGTTGGTCGGGTAGTCCTTGTGGCGGTAGCCGGCGTTCAGCGTTTGGCCTTCTTCGTTGCCGACGAAGCGCACGGTGAGCTGCGCGTTCGCGAACAGCGCCGGCTCGAGCCATTCGGCGATCAGCTTGCGTTTCGGCAGCGTCTTGCGGATGTCGGCGGTGATCTCGTCACCGTACTGCACGGACAGGTCGAGCTCCAGCTCGCGCAGCTCGTCCGCCATTTCCGCGATTTCCTCGTCGCGCGGCGCGGGTTCGGCACCCACGTGCAGCGTCACGCTGTCGTAGTGCTCGGGCTGCAGCGCGAGCTTCGCGCGCATCGCCGGATCGTTGTGCTGCGCGACGATCGCGACGGCTGCCTCGCCCGAGCTGCCCGACAGGTCGAACATCAGGCTGCGGCCGTCCGGGAAGTCGATTCGAAGCCCTTGCGCGTTGACGGTCCGGGCCTTGCCCTTCGCATCGAACAGCGAAAGACGCGGGGAATCGGGCGCGGCGGACTGGTCGCGCCCGGACTTGCGAGAACGGGAAGATTTCATGACGGGTGCGGCGATTGGAACGCGTTGAGGATACACCAAACGGCCGATCGCTCCCGAATTCGAACCGGCCGCGCGCGGGCGAAAAAATGCCCGGCGCGCCGTCGGGCGGGCCGGGCCGTCGGCCGGTGCGGCGCGCTGGCGCAGCCGGCTTCCTACGCGTCCTTGTGCTGCGCGTGGAAGTCGTCGTACGCCTCGACGATGCGCGCGACGAGCGGATGGCGCACGACGTCGGCGCTCGTGAAGCGCGTGAGCGCGATGCCGCGCACGCCGCCGAGCACCTGCTGCGCCTCGACGAGGCCGCTCTTGTGCCCGCGCGGCAGGTCGACCTGGCTCGTGTCGCCGGTGACGACGGCCTTCGAGCCGAAACCGATCCGCGTGAGGAACATCTTCATCTGCTCGGGCGTCGTGTTCTGCGCCTCGTCGAGGATGATGAACGCGTGGTTCAGCGTGCGGCCGCGCATGTAGGCGAGCGGCGCGATCTCGATCATCTGGCGCTCGAACATCTTCGCGGTCTTGTCGAAGCCGAGCAGGTCGTACAGCGCGTCGTACAGCGGCCGCAGGTACGGGTCGACCTTCTGCGCGAGATCGCCCGGCAGGAAGCCGAGCCGCTCGCCGGCCTCGACGGCCGGGCGCGTCAGCACGATCCGCTTGACCTGGTCGCGCTCGAGCGCATCGACCGCGCACGCGACCGCGAGGTAGGTCTTGCCGGTGCCGGCCGGCCCGATGCCGAACGTCACGTCGTGCTGCAGGATCTGCTTCAGGTATTCGCGCTGCGCGGGCGTGCGGCCGCGCAGGTCGGCGCGCCGCGTGTAGAGCTTCGGCGCGGGTTCTTCGTCCGGCATTTCCGCGTCGAGCTGCGCGACGGGCTCGTCGAACGGATGGTCCGGATCGCCGCGAAAGCGCACGTCGAGCGTGTCCTGGCGGCCGTTGCCGGACGTGTGGCGCACTTCGACCAGCGCGAGCTGGATATCGTCGACCGACAGCGGATCGCGCGCGCGGTTGTAGAAGTTCTCGAGCGCCGCGAGCGCGAGCTTCGCGCCGCGGCCGCGGATCGTGATCCGGTGGCCGCGCCGCGCGAGCGTGACGTCGAGCGCCTGTTCGATCTGCCGCAGGTTCTCGTCGAGCGGGCCGCAGAGGTTGGCGAGGCGCGCGTTGTCGTCGCGCGGCGCGGTGAATTCCAGTGCTTGGACGGTCTTCAAAGTAGCGTCGGGCTCCTGTGGAACGTCAGTCGGTCAGTGGGTGGCCGCGCTCGCGTCGTCGCTCACGAGCAGCAGCTCGCCGCGCAGCGAGTGCGGGTACGCATGGTTGATCTTCACGTCGATCATCTGGCCGATCAGGCGCGGGTGCGACGCGAGCGGCGCCGGGAAATTCACGACCCGGTTGTTCTCGGTGCGGCCCGACAGTTCGTTCGGGTCCTTGCGCGACGGGCCCTCGACGAGGATCCGCTCGACCTTCCCGACCATCGACTGGCTGATGCGCGCGACGTTTTCCTCGATGGTCGCCTGCAGATGTTGCAGGCGTTTGAGCTTGACCTCGCGCGGCGTGTCGTCGTGCAGGTTCGCGGCCGGCGTGCCGGGGCGCGGGCTGTAGATGAACGAGAAGCTGGTGTCGTAGCTCATCTCGTGCACGAGCGCCATCATCTTGTCGAAATCCTCTTCGGTCTCGCCGGGGAAGCCGACGATCATGTCGGTCGACAGCGACAGGTCCGGGCGGATCGCGCGCAGCTTGCGGATCACCGACTTGTATTCGAGCACCGTGTAGCCGCGCTTCATCGCCATCAGGATGCGGTCGGAGCCGTGCTGGACCGGCAGGTGCAGGTGGCTCACGAGCTTCGGCACCTTCGCGTAGGTGTCGATCAGGCGCTGCGTGAATTCCTTCGGATGAGACGTCGTGTAGCGGATCCGTTCGATGCCGGGGATGTCGGCGACGTATTCGATCAGCGTCGCGAAATCGGCGATTTCGGACGAGCCGGCCGCCAGCGCGCCGCGGTAGGCGTTCACGTTCTGGCCGAGCAGCGTGACTTCGCGCACGCCCTGGTCGGCGAGGCCGGCCACTTCGGTCAGCACGTCGTCGAGCGGGCGCGACACTTCATCGCCGCGCGTGTACGGCACGACGCAGTAGCTGCAGTACTTCGAGCAGCCTTCCATGATCGACACGAACGCGCTCGGCCCCTCGACGCGCGCGGGCGGCAGGTGGTCGAACTTCTCGATCTCGGGGAACGTGATGTCGACCTGCGCGCGGCCGCTCGCACGGCGCGCGTCGATCATCTGCGGCAGGCGGTGCAGGGTTTGCGGGCCGAACACGAGGTCGACGTACGGCGCGCGCGACACGATCGACGCGCCTTCCTGGCTGGCGACGCAGCCGCCGACGCCGATCAGCAGGCCCGGCTTCGCTTCCTTCAGCTCGCGCACGCGGCCGAGATCGGAGAACACCTTTTCCTGCGCCTTCTCACGCACCGAGCACGTGTTGAACAGGATGATGTCCGCGTCTTCCGGGGTATCGGTCTTTTCGAGGCCTTCGGCCGCATTGAGCACGTCCACCATCTTGTCCGAGTCGTACTCGTTCATCTGGCAGCCGAAGGTCTTTACGTAAACTTTCTTGGTCATGGGGATTCGCCGTTCGCAGTGGTTGACCTGGGGGCGTCGTCAAGGGTGAATCGGGACGGCTGCTGCGATGCAGCGGCGCGTGCCGGTGCCGCGTGGCGGACCGGGGCGCGCAGCGCGCGTCGGGCGAGCCTCTCGCGCAACGCGTGAACGCGTGAAAAGCCGTCGGGAAAGCCTTCCATTATAGCTTTACGCGCCGTGCCGGGCGGGCGGCGGGTTGCGGCCGCGCGACGCCTTTCGTTGCATTCCGACCCTGATATGACGGCGCGGCAGCCGTCAGCGGCACGCGTTCAGCAGGTCGTCCAGCGCCGCTTCCTCGCGCGCGAAGCGTTCGGCGAGGAAGTCGAGCAGCACGCGCACGCGCGGCGCCATGTAGCGCTTGCTGTGATAGATCGCGTGCAGCGGCGCGTCCTGGTGCCGCCAGTCGGGCAGCAGCACGCGCAGCCGGCCGGCGCGCACGTCGTCGGCGATGTCCCACAGCGACTTCAGCGCGATGCCGTGGCCGCGCAGCGTCCATTCGCGGGTCAAGCCGCCATCGTTGGTCTCGAACGCGGTCGATACCGGCACCGTGTGGGTCTGCACCTCGTCGCCGCGCGTGAAGCGCCACGTGTTCATCGGGCCCGACGCGATCGTGATCACGTTGCAGGGAAAGCGGGCCAGATCGTGCGGGTCGGCCGGCACGCCGTGGCGCTCGACGAACGACGGCGCCGCGCACAGCACGCGCCGGTTCGCGGCGAGCCGGCGCGCGATCAGCGCGCCGTCGGGCGGGGCGGCGAAGCGGATTGCGAGGTCGATCTCGTCCTGCCACAGGTTCGACGCCGAATCGGACGCCGTCAGCGAGAACGTGACGCCCGGGTGCAGCGTGGTGAATTCGTCGAGCCAGTCGAGCAGCTGGTTGCGGCCGAAATCGGACGTCGACGACAGCCGCACCTTGCCGGCCACCACGTTGCGGCCTTCCTGCAGCAGCGCGTGCGCGTCGTCGAGCGCCTGCAGCGCCTGCCGGCAGCAGTTCAGGTAGAGCCGGCCTTCGTCGGTGAGCCGCAGCTGCCGCGTGGAGCGCTCGAACAGCCGCGTCGCGACCTTCGCCTCGAGCTTCGCAAGGCGCGCGCTCGCGGCGGCCGGCGTGAGGTTCAGCTTGCGCCCGGCCGCGGACAGGCTGCCCAGTTCGGCCGCCTCGACGAACAGCCGGATGTCGCCCAGTCGATCCATCGGATTTCCCAGAAATTTTTGAAAATGGTTCAAATGCCACGCCAATTATCAAAGATAGGCGTATTCGGGACAATGCGCGCAGATCCCGCCTTTTGTGCGGTGCGGCACCGACCGGGCGCCGCGTCCGCCGCCCTTTCGGAGAACGTCATGCCCATTCCGCTCCTGGCGCTCGCGATCAGCGCCTTCGCCATCGGCACCACCGAATTCATCATCATGGGCCTGTTGCCCGAAGTCGCGCACGACCTCGCCGTGTCGCTGCCGTCGGCCGGGCTGCTGGTCACCGGCTACGCGCTCGGCGTCGCGGCCGGCGCGCCGCTGCTCGCGGTGCTGACGAGCCGCATGCCGCGCAAGGCCGCGCTGCAGCTGCTGATGGCGATCTTCATCGTCGGCAACGTGCTGTGCGCGACCGCGTCCGGCTACGCGATGCTGATGGTCGCGCGCGTCGTCACGTCGTTCGCGCACGGCTCGTTCTTCGGGATCGGCGCCGTGGTCGCCGCGTCGCTCGTGCCGGCCGACAAGCGCGCGAGCGCGATCGCGCTGATGTTCACGGGCCTCACGCTGTCGAACGTGCTCGGCGTGCCGTTCGGCACGTTCGTCGGCCAGCTGCTCGGCTGGCGCGCGTCGTTCTGGATCGTCGCCGCGCTCGGCGTGCTGTCGCTCGGCGGCGTCGCGCTGCTGGTGCCGAACCGCCACGACAGCGGGCCCGTCGGCCTCGGCCACGAAGTGCGCGTGCTGAAGGAGCCGCAGGTCTGGCTCGCGCTGCTGATGACCGTGCTCGGCTTCGGCGGCGTGTTCGTCGTGTTCACGTATATCGCGCCGATCCTCGAAACCGTCACCGGCTATTCGCCGCGCGCGGTCGCGTTGATCCTCGTGCTGTTCGGCGCGGGGCTGACGGTTGGCAACACGCTCGGCGGCAAGCTCGCCGATCGCGCGCTGATGCCGTCGCTGATCGCGATCCTGGTCGCGCTGATGGCCGTGATGGCCGTGTTCGCGAAGACGAGCCACCTGCCGGTCGCGGCCGCGGTGACCGTGTTCGTATGGGGAATCGCCGCGTTCGCGACGGTGCCGCCGCTGCAGGCGCGCGTCGTCGAGAAGGCCGCGAGCGCGCCGCATCTCGCGTCGACGCTGAACATCGGCGCGTTCAACGTCGGTAATGCCGCCGGCGCGTGGCTCGGCGGCCTCGCGCTGGGGCACGGCTTCGCGCTCGACGCGCTGCCGTGGGTCGCCGTCGCGGTGACGTTCGCGGCGCTCGTCGTCACGTGGCTCGCGATGCGGCTCGATGCGCGCGCGCCGGCGCGCGGCGCCGCACCGGCCGCGCATTGATGGTGCATCGGGCGGCGGTGCACCGGCGCTATGGCGACAGGAAAAGGTTCGCGAGAAACGCATTCCTCCGCGATGCTGATAACGGTGTGAAGATAACTTCGTTTGCCGGGTCGGGGCCGGGTGATAGCGTCTCGATACGCGCCGTTCGTGGCGCAACCCGATTCCGATTCAGGCTTACCCCATTCGCAGGGCCGCGCGGCGGCCCGGAGGCCATGCTATGTCTTCACCCCTTGCGCTGGTGCGCGACGTGTCTTCCTTCGAATCCGGCAATGCCGTCGACGCGCGGACGTCCGCGTCGCTCGACGTCCTCGAGCAGGTCGTCGGCGTGAACCTCGCGCGCCTGCGCGCCGAGCGGCAGCTGTCGCTCGATGCGCTCGCGCGGCTGTCCGGCGTGTCGCGCGCGATGCTCGCGCAGATCGAATCCGCGCGCAGCGTGCCGTCGATCAAGGTGCTCTGCAAGATCGCCGCGGCGCTCAAGGTATCGGTCGCCGCATTCCTGCGCCGTCACGCGGTGAACGGCTTCGAGCACCTGGCGGCCGAGCGCGCGGCGCGCGTCGTCAGCTCGAACGGCCGCTTCTCGGCGCGTGCGCTGTATCCTGAAGGTGAACCGGCCGCGGCAGAGTTCCACGAGCTGCGGATCGCGCCGCTGCACACGGAGCCCGGCACGCGCCGCGCGCCCGGCACGACGGTCAACCTGGTCGTCAGCGAGGGCACGCTCGAAGTCAGCGTGCACGATCGCCGCCAGTTGCTCGCGACCGGCGACGCAATCGTGTTCGACGCCGACCAGCCGTACAGCCTGCGCAATCCCGGCGACAGCGAGGCGCGCGCGTTCCGCGTGACGGTGAGCCCCGAGGTGCCGCCGCGCTGGCTCGTGCCCGACGCCGCGCACGCGGCCGGCTGAGCGCGCGGGCGGGTCGCCGGGCCGGCGCCGGTTCCATCGGGACGCGCGCAGGCCCGGTGTCGGCCGTTCGGACGATGCCGTTAGACGGCGTCGTCAGTAAGGTTTTAGGTGTGGTTCGCTGCGCGGTGCGCGCAGCTGATGTATGCTTGGCCGGCCGTTCCACGGGGAGATCCCCGTGGCCGGTAATCAGTGCGTCTTCAGGGCGGGGCGAAATTCCCCACCGGCGGTAGGCTGGCGAAAGCCGGCGAGCCCGCGAGCGCCCGCGCATTTGCGCGGGGTCAGCAGATCTGGTCGAATGCCAGAGCCGACGGTCATAGTCCGGATGAGAGAAGATGTGCAGATAGTCATGTCCGTCAGGGCCGCTTTGCCGTCTGTGCGAAGCGGGTTGTCGTTCTGTCTGTTTGCAATGCCCTGAAACGTTTTTCGCCCAAATCGTAATCGCGAGGAGCGTTTCACATGTCCTTCAAGTCCGTTTCGTCGGCACCTGCCGACGCCTTTGCCGATCTCCCGTTGCTGGATTCCGAACCGGTGCCGCCGCGCATCGCCGCCGCACTCGACGCGTTGCGCGCGGGCCGCGCGGTCGTGTTGCAGGACGATCACGACCGGGAAAACGAGGCCGACCTGATCGTCGCCGCCGAACGCATCACGCCCGAGACGATGGCGCTCCTGATCCGAGAGTGCAGCGGCATCGTGTGCCTGTGCCTGACCGACGACAAGGTCCGCGCGCTCGAGCTGCCGCCGATGGTGCAGACCAACGAGAGCCGCAACGGCACCGCGTTCACCGTGTCGATCGAGGCGCGCGAAGGCGTGCATACCGGCGTGTCCGCGGCCGACCGCGTGACGACGATCCGCGCGGCGATCGCCGACGATGCGAAGCCGTACGACATCGTGCGCCCCGGCCACGTGTTTCCGTTGCGCGCGCAACCGGGCGGCGTGCTGGCGCGCCGCGGCCACACCGAAGGGACGGTCGACCTGTCGATCCTCGCGGGGCTGAAGCCGGCGGGCGTGCTGTGCGAGCTGATGAATCCCGACGGCACGATGACGCGCGGCGACGACGTCGAGCGTTTCGCGCAGCAGCACGGGCTGCCGATGCTGACGATCGCGGAGCTCGTCGAATTCCGCGAAGCGCTGGCGGCCGCGCGCGAGCGCTGCTGCGAGCCGGCCTGAGGGCCGGCATGGCGGGCGCACCGTGGCGCCCGCGGGTACGGCGTGCGCAGCGAGCCGCACGCCGGTGATGTCGCTCCGGCGCGGCGGTCGGTCAGGACTGCACGTCGCCGAATTCGCCGCGCAGGCCGGCCGCGACGAGCGCCGGCAGTTCATCCATCCTGCGCATGATCCGCGTGATGCCCATCGCGCGCAGCGCGTCCGCGTAGTTGTCGGGGATGTGGCTCGCGCCGACGAACGCGATCGTCTTCATGCCCGCCGCGCGCGCGGCGTTCAGGCCCGACACGCTGTCCTCGACGACGATGCAGCGCGCCGGCGCGACGCCAAGCGTGCGCGCCGCATGCAGGTACACGTCGGGGTAGGGCTTCGGCCGCGCGACCTGCTCGGAGCTGAACACGCGCTCGCCGAAGATTTCGGTGAGCGACGCGCGCTTCAGCGAACTGCGCACGCGCACGAGCCGGCTGTTCGACACCACCGCGGCCGGCAGGCCGACCTTCAGCAACGCGTCGCGCACGCCGGTGATCGGCGCGAGCGATTGCGCGAGACCGGTTTCGATGTTGCGCTCGACGGTCTCGATGAAGTTGTCCGGCATCCGGATGCCGAAATGCGCTTCGAGCCCCGCGAGAAAGCGCGACGTCTGCTGGCCGAACGCGGACTTCGCGGCGGCTTCGAAATCGAGGTGCGGGAAGGTGGCGGACAGCGTTTCGAGCAGCACGCGGTCGGCAATGACTTCGCTGTCGACGAGCACGCCGTCGCAGTCGCAGATAAGGTGATCGAGCATGATGGTGAAGAAGCGGGGTGTCGGCGACGCCGATCATGCCGCCATGATACGTGCTTTCGCGGCTGCGCCGTGCGGCGCGAGTGCCCGGTCACGATGACGCACCTCGTTGACGGAGGCGTCGTCGCGGCGCGGGCGGCGCGAGCGCGGCGGACTCGTCGTCGATCACCGTTCCGACCCGCGAGCCCTTGCGTGTCGCGAAGCGTGGTCCCGGCGTCGAAGTCGTCCGGTATCGGCCACGGGCGATTCGCGGTGCCGGCGAAGCGACGATCGCGCGACGAAGTGAGTGGCCGGAAGCGCGCGGCAGGCCGTGCCGCGCGCAGGCTCGAGGTCGAATGACGGCGTGCTCAGGCCATCGCGTGCAGGCGCAGATACAGGCCGGCCGCCGCGGCGCCGCCGAGCAGCGGGCCGATCACCGGCACCCACGCATAGCGCCAGTCGCTGTCGCGCTTGCCGGGGATCGGCAGCAGCGCATGCATCAGGCGCGGCGACAGGTCGCGCGCCGGGCTCATCGCATAACCGGTCGGCCCGCCGAGCGAGATGCCGATGCCGAGCACGAGCAGGCCGACCGGCAGCGCGTCGAGCGCGCCGAGGCCGACCTGCGGCGACGCGAGATACAGCACGCCGAGGATCAGCACGAACGTGCAGATCGCTTCGGTCAGCACATTGTGCGTGGTGCTGCGGATCGCGGGCGCCGTGCAGAACACCGCGAGCTTCAGGTCCGCATCGACTTCCTTCGCGAAGTGCTGGCGATACGCGAGCCACACGAGCAAGGCGCCCGCCATCCCGCCGAGCATCTGCGCGAGGATGTAGCCGCCGACCTTCGACCACGCGAACTTGCCCGCGAGCGCGAGGCTGATCGTGACGATCGGGTTCAGGTGCGCGCCGCTGAACGATGCGGTCACGTAGACGGCGACGAACACGGCCATCGCCCAGCCCATCACGATCACGATCAGGTCCGCGCCCTTGCCCTTGGTCTTCGCCAGCAGCACGTTGGCGACCGCGCCGTTGCCGAGCAGCACGAGAATGGCGGTGCCGATGAATTCTGCAATATAAGGTGACATGTTTGTCTCTCGTAGGTCGCGGCGGACTCGCGCGTTGCGCGGTCCGCCGGTGTTGTTGTATTTCGTTCGGAGTTCTTGTGATTTCTGCCGCGGTGCTTACTGCACGTCGTCGGCCCACGCCTTCGCGGCGCGCACCGCGCGTTGCCAGCCAGCCATGCAGCGCTCGACCTGCTCCTTCGGCATCGACGGCGAGAAGCGGCGATCGAGCTGCCACTGGCTGCGCACTTCGTCGAGGTTCTTCCAGTAGCCGATCGCGAGGCCCGCGAGGTAGGCTGCGCCGAGCGCGGTCGTCTCGGTGATCTGCGGGCGCACCGCGTCGACGCCGAGCAGGTCGGCCTGGAACTGCATCAGCAGGTCGTTCGCGCTCGCGCCGCCGTCGACGCGCAGCTCGCCGATGCTGATGCCCGAGTCGGCTTCCATCGCGGCCAGCACGTCGAGCGACTGGTACGCGATCGCGTCGAGCGCCGCGCGCGCGAGGTGCGCGGACGTCGTGCCGCGCGTGACGCCGAACACCGAACCGCGCGCCCGTGCGTTCCAGTGCGGCGCGCCGAGGCCCGCGAACGCCGGCACGAGATAGACGCCGTCGGTATGCGGCACGCTCGCGGCGAGCGCTTCGATTTCGGCGGCCGTCTTGATGATGCCGACACCGTCGCGCAGCCACTGCACGACCGCGCCCGCGATGAAGATGCTGCCTTCGAGCGCGTACTGCACGTCGTCGCCGATCTGCCACGCGATCGTCGTGACGAGGTTGTTCTTCGACTCGATCGGCTTGTCGCCGGTGTTCATCATCAGGAAGCAGCCGGTGCCGTAGGTGTTCTTCACCATGCCCGACGTCGTGCACATCTGGCCGAACAGCGCCGCGTGCTGGTCGCCGGCGATCCCCGCGAGCGGGATCTTCGACGCGAACACCGTGGTTTTCGTATGGCCGTAGATTTCCGACGACGCCTTCACTTCCGGCAGCATGCTGCGCGGGATGTCGAGCAGCTCGAGCAGCTCGCTGTCCCACTCGCGCGTGTGGATGTTGAACAGCATCGTGCGCGACGCGTTCGTCACGTCGGTCACGTGCAGCTCGTGCTTCGTGAAGTTCCACACGAGCCAGCTGTCGACGGTGCCGAACGCGAGCTTGCCCTGGCGCGCCTTGTCGCGCGCGCCCGGCACGTTGTCGAGGATCCAGCGGATCTTGGTCGCGGAGAAGTACGAGTCGATCGGCAGACCGGTCTTCGCGCGCACCTTCGCCTCGAGGCCCTGTGCTTTCAGCGAATCGCAGAAGTCGGCGGTGCGGCGGTCCTGCCACACGATCGCGTTGTAGACGGGCTGGCCCGTCTCGCGATCCCAGACGATCGTCGTCTCGCGCTGATTGGTGATGCCGATCGCGGCGATCGACGTGCCGTTCAGGCCGGTGCGCGTGACGGCTTCGGCGGCGACACCCGCCTGCGTCGACCAGATTTCCTGCGGGTCGTGCTCGACCCAGCCGGGTTGCGGGTAGATCTGTTCGAATTCCTTCTGGGCGATCGATACGATGTTGCCCTGGCGATCGAACAGCATTGCGCGGGAGCTCGTCGTGCCCTGGTCAAGCGCGAGGATGTACTGATCCTGCATGTCTCTCATCTCCATCCGTGGATTGGCGTAGTTGTGATGCGCGCCGCATGTTACGCGGCGCGTCGGTGAATCAACGTCGGTCAGGCAACTGCAACTGCAAACGGATCACGCGTGCGGCGCGTGCGCGGCGGCGAACCACGCATCGACCGCGGCCGTCACCGCGTCGAGCGTGCCCGGCGCCACGTGCAGGCCGAGCTTCGAGCGGCGCCACAGCACGTCCTGCGCGCAGGTCGCCCATTCGACGTCGCGCAGGTAGCGCAGTTCGGCATCGTGGATGCCCGGGGCGATCTCGGCGCCGAGGTCGGCGAGCGACGTCGCGCCGTCCACCACGCGTTCCGCGCGCGTGCCGTACGCGCGCGCATAGCGGCGCGCAAGCGCGGCGGGCAGCCACGGATGGCGTTTCGCGAATGCGTCGGCGAACACGTCGAACTTCGCGTTCGCGATGTCGCCGCCCGGCAGCGGCGCGCCGGCCGTCCAGGTCTTCGCGTCGCGGCCGAGCGCGCGACACAGCAGGTCGGCGGCTTCCTCCGCGAGCTTGCGGAACGTCGTGATCTTGCCGCCGAACACCGACAGCAGCGGCGCGCCGGCGCCGTCGTCCATCTCGAGGCGATAGTCGCGCGTGACGGCCGACGCGTTCGCCGCGTTTTCGTCTTCCAGCAGCGGGCGCACGCCCGAATAGGTCCAGTGCACGTCGGCCGGCGAGATCTTGCGCTTGAAGTAGCGGTTGATCGAGTCGCACAGATACTGCGTCTCGTCGCGATCGATCGCGACCTTCGCGGGATCGTTCGTGTATTCGACGTCGGTCGTGCCGATCAGCGTGAAGTCGTGCTCGTACGGAATCGCGAAGATGATCCGCTTGTCCGGGTTCTGGAAGATGTATGCGTGGTCGTGATCGAACAGGCGCCGCGTGATGATGTGGCTGCCCTTCACGAGCCGCACGCTGTGCTGCGCGCCGCGACCGAGCGCGCCGTGCAGCACTTCGCCGACCCACGGGCCGGCCGCGTTCGCGACCGCGCGCGCGCGCACGACGCGGATCGAGCCGTCCGCGTGCCGCAGCCGCGCTTCCCATTCGTCGCCGTGGCGTTCCGCCGACACGAGTTTCGTGCGCGTGAGGATCTCGGCGCCGCGCTCCTTCGCATCGAGCGCGTTCAGCACGACGAGGCGCGCGTCGTCGACCCAGCCGTCCGAATACACGAAGCCGCGCTTGATCGAGTCGATCAGCGGCGCGCCGGCCGCGTGGCGGCGCATGTCGATGCCGCGGGAGCCGGGCAGCAGTTCGCGCTTCGCGAGGTGATCGTAGAGGAACAGGCCGATGCGGATCAGCCAGGCCGGCCGCAGGTTCGGCATGTGCGGCATCACGAAGCGCAGCGGCCACATGATGTGCGGCGCCGCGCGCAGCAGCGTCTCACGCTCCTGCAGCGCTTTGCGGACGAGTCCGAATTCGTTGTATTCGAGGTAGCGCAGGCCGCCGTGAATCAGCTTCGTGCTGGACGACGACGTGTGCGACGCGAGGTCGTCCTGCTCGCAGAGCAGGACCGACAGGCCGCGGCCGGCCGCATCGCGCGCGATGCCGGCGCCGTTGATGCCGCCGCCGACGACGAGCAGATCGTAGCGATTCGGTTGGGTCACCTGCTGTCCTTATCGTCTGATGGAAATGGACGAACATGAAATGTTCGAATTCGAAATTTAACGAACGAAATCGAAAAAGTAAAGTTCGAAAAAGCGGGGCCAGTAGCGCGTGGCGCGATCCCGGACGATACTGGCGCAATCGACCGTTTCGCGAGGTGAATCATGCGTATTGGGATGTGGGTCGGCGCGTGCGCCGTCGTCCTGGCGGGGTGCAGCGCCGGCACGCCGCCGCTTGCCGGCAACTGGCGGGCGCCGTCGTTCGTCGACCTGCAGACGTCGTGCGGCGGCACCGCGCGCGACTGGGGCGCGGACGCGCAGCCGGTCTATTCGACGCTGTACGACGCGTATGTGGCGAAACGGTATCGCGGGCTGACGCAGGCGAACTATTGCGCGTTCGTAAACGAACTTTCGGCGCACTATGCGGCGCCCGACGCGGCGGGGCGCGCCGGATGGGTCGCGTATTTCAACGGCGCGCGCGCGCAGGCCGTCAGCTGGCGGGCCGCGGTCGATCCGACGCTGCGCGGCGGCTGACGCCGGAACGCTGCGGGAGGCGGGAAAAGCGCGGGAAAAGCGGCGCGGCCGGAAATCCGGCCGGCGCGCTCAAGTCAGGAACAGCGGGACTTCAGGAATAGCGGCATTTGATGGATCGCAACGCGGCGTCGCCGGTTTCGGTCACGCAGTATTTGCGTCCCGATCCCAGCCCTTCCAGCCGCACGAGCTGCTGTTCGAGCAGCGCGTCGAGTTCATCGCGATCCATGTCCCCGTGATCGGGGGCATCCTTCACAAGCAGTAGCGTGGCGAATTCATGCGGACTCAGCATCGTTCTCTCCATGGCAATCGGTTTGCCCGCGCAGCCGGCGCAAACGCCGCTGCGCGATACCCGGCGGGGTATGGCTTGGGGGGAAAGCTGTATTCGCCGGCCTTCGGATTCGCACACGCCTTGGCACGGGCGGATCGCGCGAACGGGCCGGGGAACTGGAGTCTAGTCGAGCGCGCGGGCAACGACAAATCGTGCCCCGTTAATTTTCAGTTTGACAGGCACGCAAACCGCTAGCGGTTCAGCGGGCGCGCCAACTTCTTGATTTCACTTGAAGTTTCAGGTGCGGTGCAGCATCGCGCGGGTCATTCCGCGGGGTCATTCCGCGACGTACACCTGGGTGCCCGCGTTCGCCACCGCGTCGGCCATCTCCGGCGGCAGTGGCTTGTCGGTGAAGAGTGCATGAACCTGGCTCAGGTGGCCCTGGCGCACCAGCGCCGGACGGCCGACCTTCGAATGATCGGCGACGAGGTAGACCGTGCGCGCATGCTGCATGATCGCCTCGGCCACGCGCACCTCGCGCGTGTCGAAGTCGCGCAGCGTGCCGTCGGCCTCGATCGCCGACGTGCCGATGATCGCGTAGTCGACCTTGAACTGGCGGATGAAGTCGATCGCGAGCTCGCCGACGATGCCCTTGTCCCACGGCCGCACGATGCCGCCCGTGATCAGCACCTCGCAGTCGGGATAGCCGCTCATCATCGACGCGACGTTCAGGTTGTTCGTGATCACGTGCAGCCCGTGATGACGATTCAGTGCGCGCGCAACTTCCTCGGTCGTGGTGCCGAGATTGATGAACAGCGACGCCTGGTCGGGGATGTGCGACGCGGCGAGCGCCGCGATGCGCCGCTTCTCGTCATGGAACATCCGCTGGCGCGCGGTGTACGACACGTTTTCCGAGCTGGTCGGCAGGCTCGCGCCGCCGTGGTAGCGGCGCAGCAGGTTCAGGTCGGCGAGCCAGTTCACGTCGCGGCGGATCGTCTGCGGCGTGACCGCGAAGTGCGCGGCGAGATCGTCGACGGTCACGAAGCCGTCGCGCTGCACCCATTCGAGCAGTTCCTGCTGGCGCGCGTTGAGGGTGAGGCGGGGATCTCGGGTCATGGCTCGGCGGTCGGATCGTGAGGCGGAGCGGGTATTGTAAGGGCGGGAAGGGCGTTCGACCGGCCTGCGGCGCATCACCGCCCGGAATTCATGCGGAAAGTACATGGATTCATGTGACAAATGAATTTGTGCGATCGCGCGGATCGCGCTGCAATGGCGGACTGTCCGCGCATGCCGGTCGTGCGTCCGGCGCGTTCATTCAGCTTTCGACGAGGTGGAACCGATGACTCGCTTCAACTGGCACAACCCGTATCCGACGACCCGCATCCCGGTATTCGCGCGCAACGTCGTGTCGACGTCGCACCCGCTCGCCGCGCAGGCCGGGCTGCGGATGCTGTGGAAAGGTGGCAATGCCGTCGATGCGGCGCTGGCCGCCGCGGCCGCGATCACGGTGGTCGAGCCCGTGTCGTGCGGGCTCGGCGGCGATGCGTTCGCGCTCGTGTGGGACGGCGCGCGGCTGTCCGGGCTGAATGCGTCGGGCGTCGCGCCGGCCGCATGGAGTCCCGACTATTTCCGCAAGCGCCACGGCGAGGACGCGCACGGCATCGCGAACAAGCCGACGCGCGGCTGGGACACCGTCACGGTGCCGGGCGTGATCGCGGGCTGGGAAGCGCTGCATGCGAAGTTCGGCTCGCTGCCGTTCGCGGATCTGCTCGAGCCGGCGATCGAGATCGCCGAGCGCGGCTATGCGGTGTCGCCGATCGTCGCGCACAAATGGGCGGCCGCGGTGCCCGAACTGCAGGGACTGCCGGGTTTCGCCGACACCTTCATGCCGCGCGGGCGCGCGCCGCACGTCGGCGAGCGCATATGCCTGCCGGGCCACGCGCAGACGCTGCGCACGCTCGCGAACGACGGCCCGCGCGCGTTCTACGAAGGCGCGCTCGCCGCGCAGCTCGCGGCGTTCGCGCGCGAAGGCGGCGGCGCGCTGACCGAAGCCGACCTGCGCGCGTACCGGCCGGAATGGGTCGAGCCGATCGGCAAGCGCTTCGGCCGTCATACGATTCACGAGATCCCGCCGAACGGGCAGGGCATCGCCGCGCTGATCGCGCTCGGGATCGCCGAGCGGGCGGGCCTGAGCGAATGGCCGGTCGATTCGGTCGACTCGCAGCACCTGCAGATCGAGGCGATGAAGCTCGCGTTCGCGGACGTCTATCGCTACGTCGCCGATCCGCGCGCGATGGACGTGACGCCCGCGCAGATGCTCGACGATGTGTATCTCGCGGAACGCGCGAAGCTGATCGATCGCGCGCGCGCGACGCACTTCGCTGCCGGCCGCCCGCAGTCGGGCGGCACGATCTACCTGTCCGCGGCGGACGAGCGCGGGATGATGGTGAGCTTCATTCAGTCGAACTATATGGGTTTCGGTTCGGGACTCGTCGTGCCCGGTACCGGCATTGCCTTGCAGAACCGCGGGCACGGCTTCTCGATGGACCCGGCGTCGCCGAACGTCGTCGCGGGCGGCAAGCGGCCGTTCCATACGATCATCCCCGCGTTCGTCACCGAGGAAGTCGACGGCCGCAGCGAGGCCGTGATGAGCTTCGGCGTGATGGGCGGCGACATGCAGCCGCAGGGCCACCTGCAGACCGTCGTGCGCATGCTCGGCTACGGACAGCAGCCGCAGGCCGCCTGCGACGCGCCGCGCTGGAAGGTCAATCGCGACTTCACGCTCGACGTCGAGTCGACGATGAAGCGCGAGACGGTCGACGGGCTCGCCGCGCGCGGCCATACGATCAAGTCGATCGACGATCCTTACATGGATTTCGGTTCGGGGCAGTTCGTGTGGCGTCTCGATCGCGACGATCCCGACCGCGGCTACGTGGCCGCGAGCGACAGCCGCCGCGACGGTCTTGCGGCCGGTTTCTGACGGAACGCTTCCAGCGTTGTGCCCGACGGGCGGCCGGATGGCCGCCCGTTTTGCCTGGATGCAGCGCATGCCGTCGCGCGCGCGCAACCGGTTCGAACAACTCATCTAACGATCCGCAACATGCGCGGCGGAACTGCGCGCGGCGGGCATGGTCAGTGCTTTGAAGCACGAACATAAAAGTCCGGCTAAGATGCCAGCATGGTTCGGCCGGACCAATCCACTAATAAATGCAAGCAAAACGTCGCCTGCGGGCACGCCGGGCCTGTGCGAAGAGAGGGGCCGGCCTGCCGCGCGACGACTGGGAGCGCATCACCATGCCTACTGAAACGACGCATGTCATGCCGTGGCGTATCGAGGACATCGACCTGAACCGGATCGATCGTCAGCGCGCCGCCGCGAACGAGGATCTGCTGCTGTTGCTGTGCGCGTCGTCGTTCATCGAAAGCGGCTCGGATCTCTACACGAGCAACCTGAGCGAGTTCTTCAACGACGATCCGGAAGTGTCCGCGTGGCTCAACAATGCGTGGGAGCACGAGGAACTGCAGCACGGGCGCGCGCTGAAGGCGTATATCGCGCACGTGTGGCCGGAGTTCGACTGGGACACCGCGTTCGCGAATTTCTTCGCCGAGTATTCGAAGACCTGCTCGGTCGACGCGTTCGAGAAGACCCGCGCGCTCGAGATGGTCGCGCGCTGCGTCGTCGAGACGGGCACGGCCACGCTCTATCGCGCGATCAACGAATGCTCGGACGAGCCGGTGCTGAAGGAAATCACCGACAACATCCGCTCGGACGAAGTGCGTCACTACAAGCACTTCTTCAAGTTCTTCAAGAAGTACAACAAGCTCGAAGGCAACGGCCGTCTCGCGGTGCTCGGCGCGCTGATGCGCCGCGTGATGGAAATCAAGAACGAGGATTCCGAGATCGCGCTGCGCCACGTGTTCGCAGTCCGCTACCCGGATCGCGTCGGCGACAGTCAATACAACCGCGAGCGTGCCGCGCGCATCAGCTCGCTCGTGCGGCGCAACCTGTCGGCCGACATGTGCGTGAAGATGCTGCTCAAGCCGCTCGACCTGCCCGCGAAGATCCAGCCGAGCGTCCACTATCCGCTGACGAAGATCACGCGGCACGTGTTCATGCGCTGATCGTCACCGCGCGGTCCGGCGCGCGTATGCTGCGCGATCATCATCTGCTTTTCACCGGGGCCGCCATCATGACCGATTCCCATCGCCACGCGCTCGAACAATGGACGTTCGACGCGTGGCCGCCGGCCGTCGTTGCACTGTTCGACGGCACCGCGCTCGAACGCCATGCCGACTTCGCCGCATCGCTGATCGTCGCGACCGACGACGGCCAGCTGCGCACGACGCTGCTCAGCGTCGGCGAGATCCACGCGCGCGACGCGCATACGCTGCTGCTCGCGCTCTGGCCGCAATCGCGCGCGGCGCGTGCGCTGACGCAACGGCGCGCGGCCGCGTTGACGCTCGTCGCGGACGGCGCATTCTTTCAGGCACAACTGAGGATCGAGCCGCTCGAAGGGGACTTCGGGGGCCTTGCCGGATTCGCTGCGACGATCGCGCACGGCGATGCGCAGCGGGTCGGCTATGCGCGTCTCGCGACCGGCGTCACGTTTGCGCTGGAAGGGGAGGCGCGCGCCGAGGTGCTCGCGCGCTGGCAGCGCCAGGTCGAGCACCTGCGGCGCGCGGCCGCGCGGCTTCAGTGACCGCGCTGGCCGCTGCGCGACGAACGGTTGCGGTTCGCGTGCGCGGCGTTGCCGTTCGCGGGACGCGCGCCGTTGCCGCCTGACGGGCGGCCGCCGCCGCCGGCGTTGCCGCTCGCACCGCCGGCCGCGCGCGGCTTGGCCGCCTTCGCGGCCTTCGGCTGTGCATTGCCGTCGCGCTTCGCGGCCGGCTGGCCCGAGCCGCCTGCACGCGGCTGGCGATTGCCGGCACCGCCACCACCGCCGCCGCCGTTGCCGCCGCGCGGCTGCTGGCCGCGGCGTTGCTGGATCGGCTCCGGCTTCGCGGTCGGATCGGGTTCGAAGCCCGCGATCACTTCCTGCGGAATCTCGCGCTTGATCAGCCGCTCGATGTCGCGCAGCAGCTGCTTCTCGTCGACACACACGAGCGACACGGCTTCGCCGGTCGCGCCTGCACGGCCCGTGCGGCCGATCCGGTGCACGTAATCTTCCGGCACGTTCGGCAGGTCGAAGTTGACGACGTGCGGCAACTGGTCGATGTCGATCCCGCGCGCGGCGATGTCGGTCGCGACCAGCACCTGCAGCGTGCTGTTCTTGAATTCCGCGAGCGCGCGCGTGCGGGCCGACTGGCTCTTGTTGCCGTGGATCGCCATCGCGCTGATACCGTCCTTCGTCAGCTGCTCGGCGAGCCGGTTCGCGCCGTGCTTGGTGCGCGTGAACACGAGCACCTGGAACCAGTTGTGTTCGCGGATCAGGTGCGTGAGCAGCTCGCGCTTGCGATCGCGGTCGACCGGGTGGATCTTCTGCGCGACGCTTTCCGCGGTGGTGTTGCGGCGCGCGACTTCGATCAGCGCCGGCGAATCGAGCAGGTTGTCGGCGAGCGACTTGATCTCGTCGGAGAAGGTCGCCGAGAACAGCAGGTTCTGGCGCTGCGGCGGCAGCTTCGCGAGCACGCGCTTGATGTCGTGGATGAAGCCCATGTCGAGCATCCGGTCGGCTTCGTCGAGCACGAGGATGTCGAGATCCGACAGGTCGATCGTCTTCTGCTGCATGTGATCGAGCAGACGCCCCGGCGTCGCGACGACGATGTCGACGCCGCGCTTGAGCGCATCGATCTGCGGATTGATGCTGACGCCGCCGAACATCACGGTCGAGCGCAGCTTCAGGTACTTGCTGTACGCGCGCACGCTTTCCTCGACCTGGGCGGCGAGTTCGCGCGTCGGCGTGAGGATCAGCGCGCGCACCGCGCGCTTCGCGCCGCGATGCTCGGCGTAGAACGTATGCAGGCGCTGCAGGATCGGCAATGTGAAGCCGGCGGTCTTGCCGGTGCCGGTCTGTGCGCCGGCGAGCAGGTCGCCGCCGCCGAGGACGGCAGGGATCGCCTGCTGCTGGATGGGCGTCGGCGACGTGTAGCCGAGCTCGTTGACCGCCTTGACAAGCGGTTCGGCCAGGCCGAGAGATTCGAAAGACATAGATACCACTCTTGAGTTTTATGATCGGCGACGCCTCGCGCGGCCAGCGCGGGGAACGGCGTCGCAAAAAAGCAAAGGGGCGCGGCTGCGGTTTCCCGCAGCCGCGCCCCCGTTTGTGTCGCGCGCTATTTAGTCAAGCGGCGCGGAACGCAGGTCGCTCACCTGTTGCGGCGAGATCGGCGTACCGTTGTTGCCCCACGACATCCGGATATACGTGACGACTGCCGCGACTTCCTGGTTCGACAGCGACTGTGCGAACGGCGGCATCCCGTACGGACGCGGATTCTTGAACGTGCTCGGCGGATAGCCGCCATTCAGCACCATGCGGATCGGGTTGACCGCCGATTCCATCACGATCGAATGGTTGCCCGCGAGCGGCGGATACGCCGGCGGCTTGCCCGCGCCGGTTTCGGCGTGGCAGGTCGCGCAGTTGTCCGCGTAGATCTTCTTGCCCTGGTCGAACAGCGTGTTGCCGAACTGCTTCGACGGCTCGTACTGCATGTTCTTCGGCGCTTCAGCCTTCTGCGGGATCGACTTCAGGTACGTCGACATCGCGCGCGTATCTTCGTCGCTCATGTACTGCAGGCTGTTGTGCACGACGTCGGCCATCGGGCCGAACACCGCGCCCTTGTTCGACACGCCGGCCTGCAGCAGGTCCGACAGCTCCTGCACGTGCCAGTCGCCGAGGCCGAGTTCCTTGTCGTTCGTCAGCGACGGCGCATACCAGTTCTGCAGCGGGATCAGGCCGCCCGCGAAGGCTGCCGAGTTCACCGGGCCGCCCATCATGTTGATCGACGTGTGGCACATCGAGCAGTGGCCGAGGCCTTCGACGAGGTACGCGCCGCGGTTCCATTCGACCGACTTGGTCGGATCCGGCTTGTACTCGCCTTCCTTGAAGAACAGCGTGCGCCAGCCGATCAGCAGGTTGCGGTTGTTGAACGGGAACTTCAGTTCGTGCGGACGGCTCGGCACCGAGACCGGCGGGACCGAACGCAGGTACGCGTAGATCGCGTCCGAGTCGGCGCGCGTGACCTTCGTGTAGCTCGCGAACGGGAAGCCCGGGTAGAGCAGGCTGCCGTCCTTCGAACGGCCGGTGTGCATCGCGCGGTAGAAGTCGTCCGACGTCCACTTGCCGATGCCGTCCTTGTCGTCCGGCGTGATGTTCGGCGTGTACATCGTGCCGAACGGCGTCGCCATCGGCAGGCCGCCCGCGAACGACTTGCCGCCGCGCACGGTGTGGCACGCGATACAGTCGCCGACGCGCGCGAGGTATTCGCCCTTCTTGATCAGCGCGGCCTGGTCGGCCGGCGTGGCCGCGACGGCGGCAGCGCCGTGCAGCGTGTCGTTGCCCGGCCACAGGACCGGCACGAGGGCGGCGGCCGCGACGATCGCGACAGCCGAGAGTGCAAACAGGGACTTGCGTTTCATTGTGTCTGTCTCCCTTGCCTTATTGCGGTTCGCTGCCGCAGGCGAGCGGAGTCTTCATCGAACGCGCCGGTGCCGGCACGGGGTTGGCGGGCGCCGGTTGCGCGGCGAGCCATGCGGTCACGGCCGTCACGTCTTCGTCGGAAAGCTTCGCGGCGATGTCGTGCATGCAATCCGGTGCCTTCGCGTGGCGGTTGCCCGAGCGCCATGCGCCGAGCTGTGCGCTCAGATAATCGGCGTGCAGGCCGACGAGGCCCGGGATCGCCGGCTGCATGCCGGTCAGCCCTGCGCCGTGGCAGGCCACGCAGGCCGGCAGCTTGCGCGACGGATCGCCTTGCGTGACGAGCTGCTTGCCGCGCGCGAGCGTGGCAGCCGGCAGCGTCGGCTTGGCCGGCGTCGGGTACGGCGGACGTTCGGCCGAGAAGTGCTCGGCGATTTCCTTCAGGTAATCGTCGTTCAGGTAGGTCAGCAGATAGTTCATCGGCGGGTACTTGCGCCGGCCATCACGGAAGTTGACGAGCTGGTTGTACAGGTACTCCGCCGGCTTGCCGGCAAGACGCGGGAAATAGTCGTTGTCCGTGCCCTGGCCGTGAACGCCGTGACATGCGGTACAGCCGCGCACACGCTCGGCCATCGTATCGGGTGCCTTGAGCGGCGCCTGCTGGGCGTGCGCTTGCTCCGTGGGCTTGGTCTGCGCTTGGGCAGCGCTCATAAGGCCCGCGCCACCGATCAGGAGAACGGCAAGCAACGGACGGAAGAGGCGTCTTGAAGACACACGAGACTCCATGTTTATTCGTCGGGGACCTGTCCGGGCTACGATCGGCTCGGCGCATGGACGGCAGGACAGCCGGGCTGCTGCGACGCGGCATTCTATCATCGATGGGTAATGACGGCTATTTGGCAAAAGGTCATCGGTTCCTGCCTGTTTACGACTTGCGACAATTTGACGCGCTATCTGCACGCATCGTGTGAACCGGCGTGCGCTTTGACCATCGAAGACCGTACACTCGCGGGTCGCGCGGCGCCGCCTCCGCCGCAGATCCAGTCATTTCTCCCGTTTCCGGATTCATCGATGACGTTCCTTACCGTGCCGTTGCCGTCTTCCCGCTGTCGTTCCACTTGCCGCCGCGCCGCCGGCCGGCCGTTCCCGGGAGGGTGCGCGCGATGAGGATAGACAGCTTGTGGATCGGGCAGGTCGCGCTGGCGGCATTGATGGACGCGACGTTCGCGATGGCGGTCGGCTCGGCGCTGCTCAAGGCGTGGCTCGGCAAGGACGGCGCGCGGCCGGTCGTCGCGCCGTCGCATCCCGCATGGCTGCGCGCGCAACATTCGCTGGTCGCGGCGGCGCTCGCGCTCGTGCTCGCCGATCTCGGCTGGCTCGTGTACGAAGCCGCGGCGATGAGCGGCGCGGGGCTCGGCGGTGCGTTCGCCGCGATTCCCGTCATGCTCGCGCAGACCCACGCGGGCTTCGCGTGGAGCGTCGCGTTCGCCGGCGCCGTGGCGCTCGCGATCGTCGCGCTCGCGAAGCCGGACGGCCCGGTCGCGCACGCGGTGCTGTGGCTCGCGGTGATCGTGGTCGCGGGCGGCAAGGCGTCGCTCGGCCATGCGGCCGATACCGGCCTGCTGTCCGCGGCGGTCGGCGTGCAGACGCTGCACCTGCTCGCCACCGCGGTGTGGGGCGGCCTCGTGCTCGCGGGCGGGCTCGCGGTGCTGCCGGTGCTCGGCTCGTCGGTCGCGCGCGGCGCGCTGATCCGGATCGGCCAGCACCTGTCGCGTACGTCGGTGATCGCGGTCGTCTTCGTGCTCGGCACGGGCGTGCTCAATGCACTGCGCGGGCTCGGCGGCGCGCTCGCGCCGCTCGACGGCAGCACGTGGGGGCGCGTGCTGCTGCTCAAGCTGTTGCTCGTCGCGCTCGCGCTCGTGCTCGGCGGGTTGAACCGCTTCTCCGCGCTGCCGCGCCTGCGCCGTACCGCGTCGACCGAGGATGCGCACACGTTCCGCAACATCCTGCATCTCGAGGCGCTGACGATGATCGGCGTGTTCGTCGCGGCCGCCGTGCTGGCGTCCTGCGTGCCGGGGTTCGCGGCGCTCGGCTGACGGCCGGCTCGGCGCGGCGCAGGGCCGGGTGCCCGCGCGCCGCGTGCTGCGGATGCAAGAACGGCCGCCTGCCGGGCGGCCGTCTCGAAGCCGATGCGCGGCATGCCCGCCGCGCAACGCGTCTCATCTCACCTCGGCATCACCACTCGGCGACGCTGCCGTCCGCGTGGCGCCACACCGGGTTGCGCCAGCGGTGGCCCGTCTTCGCCATCTCGCGCACCTTCTCCTCGTTGACGTCGATGCCGAGCCCCGGGCCCTGCGGGATCGCGACGAAGCCGTCCTCGTAGCGGAACACCTCGGGGTTGCGCAGGTAGTCGAGCAGGTCGTTGCCCTGGTTGTAGTGGATGCCGAGGCTCTGTTCCTGGATGAACGCGTTGTAGCTGACCGCGTCGAGCTGCAGGCATGCGGCCAGCGCGATCGGGCCGAGCGGGCAGTGCAGCGCGAGCGCGACGTCGTAGCTTTCCGCGAGCGTCGCGATCTTGCGGCACTCGGTGATGCCGCCCGCGTGCGACGCGTCGGGCTGGATGATGTCGACGTAGCCGCCCGCGAGGATGTGCTTGAAGTCCCAGCGCGAGTAGAGCCGCTCGCCGAGCGCGATCGGCGTGTTGGTCTGGTTGACGATGTCGCGCAGCGCCTCGGCGTTCTCCGACAGCACCGGCTCCTCGATGAACATCAGCTTGTACGGATCGAGCTCCTTCGCGAGCACCTTCGCCATCGGCTTGTGCACGCGGCCGTGGAAGTCGACGCCGATCCCGACGTGCGGGCCGACCGCGTCGCGCACCGCCGCGACGTTCGCGATCACCTGCTCGACCTTGTCGTAGGTGTCGACGATCTGCAGCTCTTCGGAGCCGTTCATCTTCACCGCCTTGAAGCCGCGCTCGACCACTGCGCGTGCATTGTTCGCGACGTCGCTCGGCCGGTCGCCGCCGATCCACGAATACACCTTGATGCGCTCGCGCACCTGGCCGCCGAGCAGTGCATGCACGGGCACGCCGTGATGCTTGCCCTTGATGTCCCACAACGCCTGGTCGACGCCCGCGATCGCGCTCATCGTGATCGGGCCGCCGCGGTAGAAGCCGGCGCGGTACATCACCTGCCAGTGATCCTCGATCAGCAGCGGGTCGCGGCCGACCAGGTAGTCGGCGAGTTCCTGCACCGCGGCCTCGACCGTGTGTGCGCGGCCCTCGAC
This sequence comes from Burkholderia sp. Bp9015, assembly GCF_003853505.1. NCBI lineage: Bacteria > Pseudomonadati > Pseudomonadota > Betaproteobacteria > Burkholderiales > Burkholderiaceae > Burkholderia > Burkholderia sp. Bp9015. The sequence goes on along the minus strand of NZ_QTPZ01000013.1, from coordinate 68,910 downwards.
GATCGGCTCGCCCCAGCCGACGATGCCCTCGTCGGTCTCGATCTTGAGGAACAGCCAGCGCGGCGGGACGACGAAGGTTTCGAGGCGGGTGATTTTCATGTCGCTTGTCTCCAGGGTGGACCGGCGCGGACGTGCGGACGCGGCGCCGGTCGAGTACGTGACGACGATCCTAGCGTAGCGCGTTAAAAAATAGTATTAATAGCACTATTGTGCAGATAGTGGGCAGCCGCGGCGTTGCCCATCACCGGAGAACGATCATTCAACGCGACCTGCATGGACAGACGGCCTTCCGGCTGGCGACGGCGATCCTGCGGGGCGACTATCCGCCCGAGTCGCTGCTGCCGCGCGAGCCGGACCTGATGGCGATGTTCGGGGTGAGCCGCACGGTGCTGCGCGAGGCGCTGCGCACGCTGACGTCGAAGGGACTGGTCGAATCGCGGCCGAAGGTCGGCACGCGCGTGCGGCCGCGCCGCGCATGGAACCTGCTCGACGCCGACCTGCTCGACTGGTACGCGCGCGTCGCGCCGCCGCTCGCGTTCGCGCTGAAGCTGCAGGAAATGCGCGAGATGATCGAGCCGCATGCGGCCGCGCTGGCTGCTCGCACGCATACGCCCGAAGCGTTCGATGCGATCGATGGTGCGGCGCGCGCGATGGCCGCCGCGCGCAACGTCGACGAGTGGGTGCGTGCGGACCTGCGTTTTCACCTGAGCGTGCTGGAGGCCGGTGGCAACGAACTGCTGGTGCCGCTCGGCGCGCTGATCGACCGCACGCTGGAAGCGCAATTGCATCTGAACGCGCGCCGGGCGCACGTCTACAATGCATCGCTCGCCGAGCACGTTGCCGTCAGCGATGCGATCCGCGTGCGCGACGAGGACGGCGCGCGCCGCGCGATGGCGTCGCTGCTCGCGGTGACGCGCGCGCGGATCGAGATGGCGTGACGGAAAGGGACGGGCGGTGCGGCGCCGTCAGGCGTTCGCGCAGCCGCCCGGCTTGACGATGCGCTCCGTCGATGGCGGGTACTTCGCGAGCAGGCTCGCCGGCCGCCGCGGACGCGCGACCAGGTCGCCGCCGCAGTTCGGGCAGCGGCCCTTCAGCACGTCGTCGGCGCAGGTCGCGCAGAAGGTGCATTCGAACGTACAGATGCGCGCCTCCGCCGAATCGGGCGGCAGGTCCTTGTCGCAGCATTCGCAGCCGGGGCGCAGTTCGAGCATGACGATTTTCCTTGGTCGGAGAGGGTCGGGACGGGCGCCGCCGGACGTTGCGTGCGGCGCATGCGAGCGCTACTGTACGCGTTTGGACTGGCCTGGCCAACGGTGTCCGCCCGGATACCGCCGACGCGCACGGGCCGCCCCGGGAGACGACCATGCTTTATCACGGAAGCTGTCATTGCGGCGACGTGAAGTTCGAGGCGGAAGGCGACCTGCAGGGCGTGATGGCCTGCAACTGCTCGATCTGCCGGCGCAAGGGCGCGCTGATGTGGTTCGTGCCGCGCGATCACATGACACTCCTCACGCCCGACGACAATCTCGCCACCTACCTGTTCAACAAGCACGTGATCCGCCATCGCTTCTGCAAGCGCTGCGGGATCCACACGTTCGCCGAGGGGACCCATCCGGACGGCACCGCGATGGCCGCGATCAACGTGCGATGCCTCGAGGATGTCGATCTCGATGCGCTGCCCGTCACGCACTACGACGGCCGCTCGCACTGAGCGGCGCGTCGTTGCATGAGCGCGCGGGCCGCCGTCAGGACGGCTCGACCTGCGGCGCCGGCGTTTCCGCCTGCGGCGCGGGGCCCGTCGTGCGCGTGCCGGCCGCGGCCGGGCGTTCGATCAGCGGCGCGAGCGCCGGCGCCATCGACTTCAGCAACTGCACGGCCATCGCGCTCGTGAAGTCGTAGCGCGCCGCGTAAGGCTCGTGCGCGGTCGCCGTCAGCACGCCGAAGAAGCGGTCGCCGAGCACGAACACGAACGTGCCGCTGCGATTGACCTTGCGCGACTCGATCAGCCGCGCGCCGCGCGCGTAGACATTGAAGCGCTGGTCGCCCGTCCCGGTCTTGCCGTAGACCTGCAGCGTCTTGCCGTCGGGCAGCGTGAAGCCGCCCGACAGGCGCCGCGCCGTGCCGTTCAGCACGACGTCGCGCAGCAGCGTGCGCGCCACGTTGACGATCTCCGGCGACAGCATCGGCTGCGGCTGCGCGGCCGCGCGCACGAAGCGCGTTTCGTACGGCGTGCCCTTCGCGAAGTCGAGGCGCGTGATCGTCTCGGTCGGCGCCTTTCGGCCGCCGGTCGCGATCAGGCCGATCAGTTTCGCGAGCGCGTCGGGCTGGTCGCCCGATGCGCCGATCGCGGCCGCGTAGGACGGCGTGACTTCCTCGAACGGGTAGCCGAGTGCGCGCCACGCCTTCGTGATTTCCGCATACGCGCGCAGCTCGACCATGCGGCGGATGCGCCGGTCCTGGGTCGCGTGGTAGCGCGTCTTGTACAGCCACGAGTACGTGTAGAAGCGCGCATCGCGGCTGTCGCGCCGGACCTCGGCGAGCGACGCGTTCGGGTGGGCGCGCAGGTAGTTGAGCGTCCACAGCGCGAGTGGGTGGACGCTCGCGATATAGCCGCGATCGTTGAGGTTGAAGCGGTCGATCGCGTATTTCGCGTAGAGCGCGGCGAGATCGTCGTCCGACAGCGTCGCGGCCGGCGTGCCTTTCAGCTGCGCGCGCATCTGCGCATCGAACCACGCGAGCGATTCGTTCGGCGCGACGCTGCGCAGCACCGTCGCGATCTTCGGCGGCGACTTGCGCACGGTCTGCAGCAGCAGCGCGAGCGCATCGTCGGGCGCCTTGCCCGCATAGCGCGTGTAGTAGCGCTTCACGTAGACCTGGCTTTCGCCGTCGACGAACTGCTCGAGGTAATGCTTGCGCTGCGCCGGATCGTCGAGCCACGACGACGACGGGCCGGCCGCCTGCAGCATCTCGTAATGGACGATGTCGCGCATCAGCCGCACGAACACGAGGTTGACGGAGTGCTCGAACGCCGTATGCAGCGTCAGGATGCGGCCGTTGTCCGATTTCTCGAAGTTCGAGAACACCTGCGCGCCGCCGCCCGTGTAGAACACGTCGGGGCTCGCCGAGTACTTGCGTTCGACCGACGCGTCGAGCATCGCCTGCAGCGAGCGGTCGCGCGTATGCGACAGGTAGTCGAGCGCCCAGTGCGACAGCCCGTCGAGCGGGTCGGGCTTCACTTTCGCGAGTTGCGCGTTCGACAGGTTGCCGTAGCGCGCATGCAGGTCGGAGACGATCTGCAGGTAGGTGATCAGCGTGCGCAGCTTCGCGGTCGAGCCGAGGTTGATGCGGCCGCCGCGGTTCACGTCGAACGGCTGGTTCACGCTGTCGGTCTGCACGCGCAGCATGTTCGCGCCGTTGCGATGCTCGTACAGCGTGAAGCTGTACGTGAGGTGCGACGGGTCGTCCTTCGGCGCGAGCATCTCGAAGCCGTACAGGCCGGCGGCCTGCGCGCCGTCGCGGGTCGACGCCTTCGCGAGCCGTTCGGCGACCGCCTGCTGCACGCCGTTGTCGAGCGTGCTGGTGGCTTCCAGGTCGAGCTGGTCGAGCTGGTACAGGTCGCTGATCCCGAGTGCCGACAGCAGCGACGCGCGCGCGGACGACACGGCCTTGCGCGACACGAACGACTGCACGTGCGCGGCGGTCGGCGGCGCGCTGCGTTCGATCTGCGCGGCAAGCGCCGCATCGCGCAGCGCGGGCGAGATCACGCCGCCGTTCGACAGGAGCCGCAGATAGCTGTCGGTCAGCTTCTGCAGCGCCGGATAGCCGCGATTCAGGAAGTACGACGGCGCGCGCTGCGCGATGATCAGCGACAGCACTTCGCGGAACGTCTTGCCCTGTTCGTCGACGTTGTCGCCGGTCGTCGGCGCGGACAGGATGCGGTTCACGTCGTTGAAGTCGCGGCCGTACCACGCGGCGAGACCGTCGCCGATGCCGGTGATTTCTCCCACGTGCGGCCGCGCGGCGAGCGGTACCGAGTTCAGGTAGCGCACGACGATCGCGCGGCGCGCGAGCATCGTCTGCGGGCCGTTCATGTATGCGAGGATCGACGCGGACGCGATCTGCCGCAGCTTCTCCGGCGGCGTCGCGGTGCGGCCGTCCGGCGAATGGCGGAACTTCTCGATTTGCGTCGCGAGCGTGCTGCCGCCCGGGCGTGCCTGATGACGGTTGACGACGTGCAGCGCCTGGTCGGCGAGCGCGCGGCCGAAGCGGCCCCAGTCGATCGCCGGGTTGCGGTTCGGCTGGTTCGCGTCGAGCAGGTAGCGATCCTCGATGAACAGCAGCGAATCGGCGACGACGCGCGGCACCGTGTCGAAGTCGGCGTACACGCGTTGCGGGAACACGGTCGCGAACAGCGGCGAGCCGGTCGAGTCGAACAGCATCAGCCCGGCCTGGTCTTTCTCTTCGTAAGGCAGGAACAGGCCGCGATCGGCGAGCGACAGCATCCGTTCCGAATCGCGCGCCTGCTTGCCGATGACGAAGCCGCGCGCGAGCAGATGTTGCTGGAACGCGGGAAGCAGCGAATAGCCGAGGCGCTGGTCGTACGGCCCGTTGACGGGGAAGCGGATGTGATCGCTCGCGCCCGCCTCGACGGTATAGCCGATGTCGCGGGTGAGCTCGGACAGGTAGCGCGCCTGCAGGCGCGACGTCTCGAACTCGGTCATCACGAGCCGGGCGATGATCGCCACCGCGATCACCAGTGCGGCGAGCAAGGACCACTTGATCCACGTCCAGACCGATGCACTCCCGGTCACGCGCGGCAGGATGCGATTCAGCGGCCGATTCATAGCGGCGTCTCCCTGAAGGCGCAGGCTCCGGCCGCACCCCATTAAGGATTAGTGTAGTCCTCCGCAGCGGGCTGCCAAGGGTGGTTCACTACCGAGATGCGTCGGCGCAACGCGCATGCCTGTGACATGCGGGAACCGGCCGGTGGTCGGGTGGCGCGTGTCGCCGTGACGTAACGTTTGCGCGTTCCGCTCGCGTGCCCGCGTGTGTCAACGGCGACGAGGGGGGCCGTGCCGATCGCGCCGATCGTTTTACGCACCGGCCTTGTGCATTGCGAAATCGCGACAAATCGGGTCCGATCGTATTGCCGAAGTCATGGCGCGATGCGCGACGAAGCTACGAATTTCCGAGATAGCCGGATGCACGGGCCGCAGGTACGATCGCCGGATATGCGGCGCATGTCCGTTTTCGCCGGGGGTGCCATGTCGATTCATCCCGTCGCGCTCGTTTGCACGGCGATCCTGGGGTTGATGCTGTTCGGGCTCGGCCTGGTCGTGTCCGTCACGCGCTTCCGGCGTACCACCAATTCCGGGTGTGCGTCCGATCCGACCGACGGATTGCACAAGATCGTGCGCGCGCATGGCAACACGGCCGAATACGCACCGTTTCTCGCGGTGCTGTTTCTCTATTTCGGCGCACACGACCCATCGCGCGCGATCGTCTCGTTGATCGTCGCGGCAACCGTGTGCCGCTGCCTGCTCGTGATCGGATTGCTCGCATGGCCGACCATGGCGAGGCCGAATCCCCTGCGTTTCATCGGCGCGCTCGGCACGTATCTGTGCGGCGCCGCGCTATGCGTCGCGCTGTTCGTCTGAGCAGGTCGCTGTCGCCATGGCAGCTTCGCGGGATCGTGCCGCCGCACGGCCTCGACGAAGCAGTGGATCAGCTGGTCGCACGCCCGAATCGCGCACCTGCTTGCCGATGACGAAGCCGCGCGCGAGCAGCTGCTGCTGGAATGCGGGAAGCATCGAATAACCGAGGCGCTGGTCGTACGGCGACGCCGGCGTTGGTAAAAATGGCGCGTGATTACAGCCTTTCATTCACCTGACGAAATGATCGATCAGGTGATCGATGAAAAGCCGCGCGTTGCGAGGAAAATGGCGCCGGCTCGGGTATACGACGTTCATCTCGAGTTCCTCGAGCCGATAGTCGGCGAGCAGTTCGCGCAGCCGGCCGGCGGCGAGATCCGGTGCGGCGAGGAAGTCCGGCAGCACCGCGATGCCCATGCCGGCGAGCGCCCAGTTGCGGATCAGCCCGATGTTGTTGGGCTCGTGGTGCATCGACGCGATCGTTTCCTCGACGCGGTCGATTTCCTCGATTACGTGCCGGATCTGGGCGAGGTACAGATGACCGGCGTCGCTATCGCCACAGAAGCTTCGCGGGATCGTGCCGCCGCACGGCCTCGACGAAGCAGTGGATCAGGTAGTCGCACGCGACCGTGTTGAGCGCGTCGCGGCGCGTCAGCACGCCGGCCGACACGGTCGGAATCGTCTCCTTCACGTCGATCGTGACCATCCGCTCCCGGATCCAGTCGACTTCCATGAAATGCTTCGGCACGCACGACACGGTGTCGGTGTGCACCGACAGCGAGAACGCCGCGCTGAACGAGGTGCATTCGACGATCGGCTGCGGCGCCCGGTAGCCGTGCGCGACGAACACGTTCTGCAGCAGCCGGCCGATGCTTTCCGGCGACGTGTTCAGCACCCACTGCGCATCCTGCAGCTGCGCGAGCGACGTGCAGTGGCGCAGCGGATTGCTCGCGCGCGTCATCAGGATCAGCTCCGATTCGAGCAGCGGCCGGAACGTGAATTCGGGTGACAGCCGCGTCGCATCGACGATCGCGATCACGAAGTCGAGCGAGCCGTCGCGCAGGCGCGGCAGCGCCGTGTCGAGAAAGCCTTCGCGCACGTCGAGGCGGATCGTCGGCATCCGCTGCCGAAACGCGTCGAGCGCGGCCGGCAGGAAACCGAGCGACATCAGCGGCGTCAGCGCGCACGCGAGCGCGCCTTCCTTGCCGCCTGAAAGCTGGATCACGTCGTCGCGCGCGTGCTGCATCTCCGCGAGGATCAGGCGCGCACGCGCATAGACGGCCTGCCCGAAGCGCGTGAGCTGCGCGCCGCGCGCGTTGCGCGTGACGAGCGGCACGCCGAGGTCCTGCTCGAGTTCGCGGATCGCCTTCGTGAGCGCGGGCTGCGACAGGTGGATCGCGCGCGCGGCGGCGCGCAGGCTGCCGTGTTCGGCGATGGCGGCAAGCGCCCGGAGCTGGTGGTGTTTCACGGCGTGGCAGGGCGCGGCGGCAGTGGCGACCTTCGCATCCTACACCGCGGCGGCGCGCGAAAAGCACGCGATAACCGGGCGTTATCACGATCGGAAAATGTCGCTCCGGGCTGCGTATTTTGAATGCCTAGACTGCATGCGCAGGCCGTCGAACGGGCCGCGCACCAGACCCGCATAACCAGTACGGAGACTCATCTTCATGAAGGCGCCCCGAGCGGACAGCATGTTCGGCGGGCATGTCGGCGACGTTGCCGCATCCCCGTCCAATCGCCAGCTGATCGTCGCGATCACGATCGGCAACGGCCTCGAATTCTTCGATCTCACCGTGTTCAGCTTTTTCGCGGTGCTGCTCGGCAAACTGTTCTTTCCGGCCGCGTCCGCGCAGCAGCAATTGCTGATGTCGGTCGCGACGTTCGGCGTCGGCTTCATCGCGCGGCCGGTCGGCGGCGTCGTGATCGGGCTCGTGGCCGACCGCTTCGGCCGCGTGCCGGCGATGAACCTCACGCGCGTCACGATGGCGCTCGGCACCGGGATGATCGGCATTCTGCCGACCTATGCGCAGATCGGCATCGCGGCGCCCGTGCTGGTCGTGCTCGCCAGGCTGCTGCAGGGCTTTTCGGCCGGCGGCGAGGTCGGCGTGTCGACGTCGCTGCTCGCCGAACGCGCGCCGCCCGGCGAGCGCGGCTACTACACGAGCTGGCAGTTCGCGAGCCAGGGCGCCGCGGCGCTGGCCGGCTCGTTCGTCGGCTTCCTGCTGTCGCATTTCCTCGCCCCCGCCGCGCTCGAATCGTGGGGCTGGCGCGTGCCGTTCCTCGCCGGCGTGCTGATCGCGCCGGTCGGCCTGTATCTGCGCGCGCGCTTCAATGCGATCGAGCAGCACGCGCCGGCCGCGGCCGCGCGGCGCTCGTCCGCGGTACTCGGCACCGTGCTGCGGCGCGACGGCGGCGCCGTGCTGACCGCGCTCGGCCTCGTGGTCGGCGGCACCGCGGCGCACTTCATCGTCCTCTATTACATGTCGACGTACGCGATCCGCGTGCTGCACCTGCCGATGGATACCGCGCTGTGGTGCGGAATCCTGTCCGGTGCGGTGATGTTCGTCGCCGCGCCGATCGGCGGACGGCTGTCGGACCGCACCGGCAGCAAGCGCGTCGCACTGTGGACGCGCGTGGCGCTGACCGTGCTGATCCTGCCGGGCTTCTGGCTGATCCGCGCGGTGCCGTCGATCGCGACGATGTACGCGGTCGTGATGCTGCTCGCCGCGCTGCACTCGATCAATGCCGGCGCGAACGGCGTGATCCTCGCGGAACTGTTTCCGAAGAGCACGCGGGCGACCGCGCTGTCGATCGCGTATGCGGGCGGCGTGTCGATCTTCGGCGGCTTCGCGCAGTTCATCGTCACCTGGCTGATCGGGGCAACCGGCAATCCGGCCGCGCCGGCGTGGTACGTGATCGTCTGCGGCGTGCTGTCGCTCGTCGCGCTCGCGTTTGCGTCCGATCGAAGCGCTCAGGATGACTGACCGATCTTCCTTTTCTTCCATTCGCCCCATGACCACCACCGTTTCGTTTTCGTCGTCGCCGGCCGACGTTGCCGCCGGCGACCTGTGCGACCTGCCCGCACGCACCATGCTCGATCTGCTGAAGGCGCGGCAGATCAGCGCGTGCGACCTGCTCGATGCGCATCTCGCGCGCATCGCGACGGTCAACCCGCGCGTGAACGCGCTCGTCACTGTCGTCGATCCCGATGCGCTGCGTGCCCGCGCACGCAAGATCGACGCACGCTGGGCGCGCGGCGAATGGTTGGGGCCGCTGCACGGGCTGCCGGTGTCGCAGAAGGACCTGACCGCGACGCGCGGCGTGCGCACGACCTTCGGCTCGCCGCTGTTCGCCGATCACGTGCCGCAGCACGACGCGCTGATCGTGCGCCGCTGCGCGAGTGCCGGCGCGCTGATGATCGGCAAGTCGAACACGCCGGAGTTAGGCGCCGGCTCGCATACGTTCAACGCGGTGTTCGGCGCGACCCGCAACCCGTGGGACCTGACGCGTTCCGCGGGCGGCAGCAGCGGCGGCGCTGCCGCGGCGCTCGCCTGCGGGATGAATCCGCTCGCGTGCGGCAGCGACATGGGCGGCTCGCTGCGCAACCCGGCCGCGTGGAACAGCGTGGTCGGGCTGCGGCCGTCGCCGGGCCGCGTGCCGCGCGCGCCGGACCTGAACGGCTGGGCGACGCTCGGCGTCGACGGGCCGATGGCGCGCGACGTCGCCGACACCGCGCTGCTGCTGTCCGCGATCGCCGGGCCGAGCGGCGAAACCGCGACTGAAATCGCGGAGCCGGGCGCGCGCTTCGCGCAGCCGCTCGAACGCGATTTCCGCGGCACGCGCATCGCGATGTCGCGCGGCTTGCCCGGCGTGCCGGTCGATCCGGAGATCCGGCGCGCCGTCGATGCGCAGGCGCGCGTGTTTGCGTCGCTCGGCTGCGAAGTCGAATTCGACGATCCCGATCTTTCGGAAGCCGAAGAAGTATTCCGCATCGAGCGTGCCTGGATGATCGGCACGCTGGTCGACGGCTTCGACGAACGGCAGCGTGCCGCGCTGAAGCCCGAACTCCTCGACGAATACCGGCTGCATCGGTCGCTCTCGGCCGCGGATCTCGGCCGCATGTTCGTGCGCAAGACACGGCTGTTCGACCGGATGCGTGCGTTCATGCAGCGCTATGCGTTCTACCTGCTGCCGACGACGCAGGTGATGCCGTTCGACGCCGCGCTGCGCGTGCCCGCCGATGTGCGCGGTATCGCGAACACGACCTACATCGACTGGATGCGCGTGTGCTGGCTGCTGTCGTCGACCGAGGCGCCGATCCTGTCCGTGCCGTGCGGTTTCTCCGCGACCGGCTTGCCGATCGGCATGCAGATCGTCGGCCGCTACCGCGACGACTGGGGCGTGCTCCAGTTCGGCCATGCGTACGAAGTCGCGGCCGGCAGTCGCCGGACGCTGCCGCCCGTCGTCGCCGACGCGCTGCGCTGACCACTTTTCCCGGCTGATAGCGGACCGTTCCGGTCCGTGCCGGCAGGCCGCGCGCCTGCGGGGGGCGCGCACGCCAGCGTTTGGCCATTCGACCCGCGCAATGGAGATCTCTCGATGAAACAACGGCTGTTGGCAGGCGCGGGCGTCGCGCTGATCGCGGGTGCGGCGCACGCACAGAGCAGCGTCACGCTGTACGGCATTATCGATGAAGGGCTGACTTACTCGAGCAACGTCGCGGTGACCGGCGCGAACGGCGTGGCAAGCGGCAAGCCCGCGCTGCGGATGCTCGGCGGCGTGCAGCAGGCGAGCCGCTGGGGGCTGCGTGGCAGCGAGGATCTCGGCGGCGGGCTGAAGGCCGTATTCACGCTCGAGAACGGGTTCGATCCGAGCACCGGCAAGCTCGGGCAGGGCGGGCTGATCTTCGGCAAGAAGGCGTTCGTCGGGCTGTCGGGACCGCTCGGCACCGTCACGCTCGGGCGGCAGTACGACACCAACGTCGACTTCCTCGGCCCGCTCGAGGCCGCTGCGCTGTTCGGCGGCTACATGGTCGCGCACCCCGGCGACCTCGACAACGTGAACAACGCGAACTCGACCAACAACGCGATCAAGTTCACCAGCAACGACTACGGCGGGTTGCGCGTCGCCGCGATGTACGGGGTCGGCGGCGTGGCGGGCGCGACGACGCGCAACCAGGTGTGGTCGGCCACGGCCGGCTACACGCGCGGGCCGCTCGCGGTGGCGGCCGGCTACCTGAATGCGCGCAACCCGAACGTGTCGTTCTTCGGCACGACCGGCAGCCCCGCGCCGACCGTGGGCGGCGTGCCGGGCAACAACATGCTGTCGCCGGTGTATTCGGGCTATGCGTCGGCGCGCACGTTGCAGGTCGTGGCGCTCGGCGGCACCTATGCGATCGGCGCGGTGACGCTCGGTGCGATGTACACGAACACGTCGTTTCGCCAGCTCGGCGATCTGTCGTCCGGCCCGAATCCGGGTGGCGTGTCCGGCAACGCGGTGTTCAACGACGCCGAGGCGAGCGTGCGCTATCAGTTCACGCCTTACCTGTTCGGCGGCGTGGCGTACGACTACACGCGCGGCGGCGGCGTGGACGGCCGCGACGGCGCGACGTATCACCAGGTTGCCGCGGGGCTCGACTATTTCCTGTCGAAGCGCACCGACGTCTACGTGAGCGCCGTGTTCCAGCGTGCGTCGGGCACCGACTCGACCGGGCATGCGGCGGTCGCGGCGATCAACGGCCCCGGCGCCTCCGCGAACGACCGGCAGTTCCAGGCGCGGATCGGCATGCGCCACAAGTTCTGATCAGGGAGACGGCGAGCGGCTGCGCGGTGATATCCTCGCGAAACGCCCGCGACCGACGGGCGGATACCGACTGCCCGCACGCGGCCCGACGCCGCGCTGCGCGGCGTTTCCGAGGGAGAGCCGAACCATGAGCCGCAAATTCATTCTGAAGGGCGACACGACCGATCACGGCGGCGTCGTGCTCGACGGGATCGCCAATTCGTCGTTCGACGGCCGCGAGCTTGCCTATCTCGGCGCGCCGGTGTTCTGCGCCGCGTGCAAGACCCAGGGGGTGATCGTCTCCGATGGCGGCGAGCGGACGATGACCGTGATGGGCAAGGTCGTCGCGCTCGAACACGACCTGTGCCAGTGCCTGTGCGCGCCGCAGCCGAAGCTGATCCCGTCGCAGGGGACGGGCACCATCTCGGGCTGATGCCCGTCGACTCCGTGCGACGCGCGCGGCGCGCCGCCCGTCGTCAGACGCTGCCTGCGGTCTCGATCACCAGAATGCGCGCTTCTCCGAGCGGATGCGCGACGTGTTCGGTGCCGACCGTCGCATGAAAGACGTCTCCCGTTTCGAGCACCGTCGCGTGCTCGATGCCTGCTTCGCGGTAACGCATCTCGACGCGGCCGTCGAGCACCGCAAAGACTTCCTCGCCGTCGTTCACGTGCCACCGGTACGGCTGATCGGTCCAGTGCAGGCGGACCGTGATGCCGTTCAGGTTCGCGATGTCCAGCGCGCCCCATGCGCGCTGTGCGGTGAACGCGGTGCTGCGGATGATGTTCATCGGTAGGTCCGGTCCGTGAATGTGAAGGCTGCGGAGCGCGGGCAGGCTGCACGTCCGCGCGCCGGTTTCCGTGTACCGGGGATCAGCGCGACATCGCGCGCAAGGCCGCGTCGATCGTCTGCTTCCGCTTCTCGAGCCCCGCAGCCGAACGCTCGGTCACGCGCTTCAGGACCGATGCCGGCGCGGTATCCGGCGAGCCTGCATCGAACGGCGGCGCGGGCGCATATTCGAGCGCGAGCTGGATCGCCTGCGCCTCTTCGTCGCCGACCAGTTCGGCGGTGATCGTCAACGCGAAGTCGATGCCGGCCGTCACGCCGCCGCCGGTGATCAGGTTGCCGTCGCGCACCACGCGTTCGCGCACGGGCACCGCACCGAGCGGCGCGAGCAGCGCATGAAACGCCCAGTGCGTCGTCGCGCGGCGGCCGCGCAGCAGGCCGGCCACGCCGAGCAGCAGCGCGCCCGTGCAGACCGACGTCACGTAGCGCGCGGCGGCCGCGCGCTGCTGCACGAACGCGATCGTTTCGGCATCGAGCAGCAGCTCGTTGATCCCGATTCCGCCGGGCACGCACATGACGTCGAGCGGCGGGCAGTCGTCGAACGTGCAGGTCGGCGCGAGCGCGAGGCCGCTGCTCGACGCGACGGTGTCGCGCGATTTCCAGACCAGATGAACCGCCGCGTCGGGCAGCGATGCGAGCACGTCGTGCGGGCCGGTGAGATCGAGTTGCTGGACACCCGGAAACACGAGAAAGCCGATATGCAGGGTCATGCGAACACTCCGAAGGGAAGGGGCGGCGCCGCGGCCGGCGCACGATGGACAGATCGATTCTAGGCGCGTAGTGTTTGGCGAAATTGCCAGATCGCCCACGTTTTCAGCCAATCGCCATGCCAGCCGCTCCGCGCTCGATCCTGATCCTCGCGTTCCCCCGTGCGCAGTTGCTCGACGTGACCGGGCCGCTACAGGTGTTCGCCTCCGTCAACGAACTCGCGCAGGGGTGCGGCCGGCCCGCGCCGTATGCGCCGCGCGTCGTGGCCGCCGAGGCGGGGCCGGTCGAGACGTCGTCGGGGCTCGTCGTGATGGCCGATTCGCTGCGCTCGGCCGGGCGGCCCGACACGGTGATCGTGGCCGGCGGCAAGGGCGTGCAGGCCGCGTCGCGCGATGCGCGCACGGTGCGCTGGGTCCGGCAGCAGGCGCAGCGCGCACGACGTGTCGCGTCGGTCTGCACCGGTGCGTTCCTGCTCGCCGAGGCCGGCCTGCTCGACGGGCGGCGCGCGGTCACGCACTGGGCGCGCTGCGACGAATTCGCCGCGCGCTATCCGAACGTGCGCGTCGAGCCCGATCCGATCTTCATCCGCGAAGGCGCGCTGTGGACGTCGGCCGGCGTGACGGCCGGCATCGATCTCGCGCTCGCGCTGGTCGAGGAGGATCTCGGGCGGGCGATCGCGCTCGATGTCGCGCGCGAACTCGTCGTGTTCCTGAAGCGGCCGGGCGGGCAGGCGCAGTTCAGCGCGATGCTGTCGATGCAGCGCACCGACGACCGTTTCGGCGAACTGCATGCGTGGATCGCCGAGCACCTGACGGCCGACCTGTCGGTGCCGGCGCTCGCCGAGCGCGTCAGCATGAGCGAACGCAGCTTCGTGCGGCACTACCGCGCGGGGACCGGCCGCACGCCCGCGCGCGCGGTCGAACAGATTCGCGTCGAGGCCGCGCAGCGCTTGCTCGGCGAAACCGCGTGGCCCGTCAAACGGATCGCCACGCGGTGCGGCTTCGGTTCGGAAGAGACGCTGCGGCGCAGTTTCGTGCGCGTGCTCGGCGTGTCGCCGCAGGGCTATCGCGAGCGGTTCGTGCGATAACGTGCCGGTGCGCGGCGAGCATGCCGCGCGTGGCAACCGGGGACGGAGCCGTCGACGTTCGGAACTGCGCGAATCGCGATCACTTTCGAGTCCGAAACGCTGCGACTATTCGGGCGAGGAGAACAATGGGCGGGGGCTTGTGCCGCGCGCGTTGCGCGCTCTATTCTGTTCCGTTGGCGATTCGAAGGGGGCGCAGCATGGACCGCATCCAGGCAATGGAAGTTTTCACCCGCGTGGTCGACGCGAACAGCTTCACGCGCGCGGCCGACACGCTCGCGATGCCGCGCGCGTCGGTCACGACCATCATCCAGAATCTCGAGGCGCTGCTCGGCGTGCGCCTGATGCACCGGACGACGCGCCGGCTGTCGCTGACGCCGGAGGGCGCCGCGTATTACGAGCACTGCGTGAAGATCATCTCGGAGATCGCGGAAGCCGACGCGAGTTTCCAGACCGGCAACCGCAAGCCGAGCGGCGTGCTGCGCGTCCACATGCCGAGTTCGCTCGGGCGGCGCGTCGTGCTGCCGGCGCTGTCGATCTTCCGGCAGCGCTATCCGGACATCACGCTCGACCTCGGCCTGGCGGACCGCTACGTGGATCCGGTCGAGGAGGGTATCGACTGCATGATCCGGGTCGGGCCGCTAGAAGATTCGTCGATGGTCGCGCGGCGGATCGGCATGCTCAAGCGCGTGACCTGCGCGTCGCCCGACTATCTCGCGCGTCACGGCGAGCCGCAGGAGATCGCCGACCTGGCAGACCATCATGCGGTGAATTTCCGCGCGAGCCACGGCGCGCGGGCGATTCCGTGGGTGTTCATGATCGAGGGCAAGCCGGTCGAGGTGCGGATGAACGGCAGTGTCACCGTGAACGATTCGGATGCGTACGTGACGTGCGGGGTCGAAGGGTTCGGGATGATCCAGCCGACGCTGTTCATGGTGCTGCCGAACCTGCGCGACGGCACGCTGGTCGAGGTGCTGCCCGATTGCAATCCGAAGCCCAAGCCGATCTCGATCGTGTATCCGCACAACCGGCATCTGTCGCAGAAGGTTCGCGTGTTCGCGGACTGGATCGCGGAGCTGTTCGAGTCGACGCCGGCGCTGGAGGGCGGGGAGAACTGGCGGGGGAAGGTGCGGGCGGAGGTGCCCGACGCCCAGCGCGGGGCGGTGGTCGCTTAGGGCGGCGGTACGCTGCCGGGCGTTGACGATGAAGATGAGTGAGGTCGTGAACGCCTCGTCTCGTCTTCATCGGTCGTCAGGCTGGTGAGCCGTGCCGCGCAATGGTGCGTCTACCAGCGGATCGCGTACGGATTGTCGCCGAGCGCCCAGTGTCCGTTGTCGTCCCGTTCGATGAGAATCCCCTTGTGCGCCCAGCCATCCTTTTCGGGGTAGAACGACAGGGAGTCCATGAGGTCCGGGTCTGCCAGCCACGGCGTGGCATGCTGATCCGGTTTCCACAGGAAGTTGACCCACGAAACCAGGTGCGGATTGCCGTCGAACGGATTCTTCATCGGCTCGATGAATTTCTCGACGCCGCCGTAGGTCACGTGCGCGCAGAACAAATTGATCATGTACAGGACACTCCCGCCGGGAGCGGACGCGTCCTTGCTCTCGAATTCCCTGTACCGATAGAACGCCTTGCCGGCCGGCGTGAGCTCGATATGGCTCAGCGGGACATTCGTGTCATGCGGCTCGTAGTCCGGATTTCTGATCGTCGGCTTGCCCCGGCCCGCGTTGAATTTCACGGTAATCAGGCCACGGTTGATCAACGCCTGCACGTCCTTTCTCACCACACCGTCGACTCTCAGCAATTCCTTCGCGTTCACGTCCGCGGGTAGTTCGGCGCCGGCCAGGCCGACGCAGGCGTCCGTTGGCGCGGTGTTCTTGTCCGCGAGCGCGACTTTCAGGATGTCGTCGATCGTGCGCTTGTCCAGATCGTCTCGCGTCGTCATGAAGCGCGCGCCGAAAAATGCGGCGACCGCGATCGCGACGCCCGCCACCAGCCACGGTTTTCGCGTACGTCGAACGGACTGGTCGTGCTTCGATTCGTTGTGTTCAGTCATGGGATTGTTGTTATCTGTGTTGCCGACCGGATCCGATTGCCTCGGTTCGAATCAAATCGGGATGGCCGCGAGCCCGTCGGTGCTCGGCGTTCGAACCGCACTGTAACGCACGTAGTCGACGACGATGATTCGCGAGGCCGAACGGATGGGCCCGGCGTGATGAATGGCGCTGGATTTCGGTTGGCAGGAGGAGGACGGAGGTCGCTCGTGCCTATGCGCGACTCGGGCGAACCGGATGCTGGATGTCGCGTGCGTGGCGCCGCGTGGTCGGCTGGAGGGCGATGGATGCCGCGCGCGGATCGCGGAGCAATGAAAAAAGCCGCTGATCCTTGCGGAACAGCGGCTTTTCGCATTTGGTGGCGAATCAGGGACTCGAACCCCGGACCTGCGGATTATGATTCCGTCGCTCTAACCGACTGAGCTAATTCGCCGAAGACTTGAATTATGCTGATGTGCCGCCGGGCTGTCAACACCTTTTTTCATCTTCCCTGAAAAAAGTTGCCGGCGGCCCGTTCGGGCAGTGTAGCGGGCGCGGTGGCCGCCCGCTACCCGACCTCAATCCTGCGCGTAGATATTGGAGTCCTTCGTCTCCTTGACGAACAGCACACCGATCACGAACGTGGCCAGCGCGATCACGATCGGATACCAGAGCCCCGAGTAGATGTTGCCCTTCGCCGCGACGATCGCGAATGCGGTCGCCGGCAGGAAGCCGCCGAACCAGCCGTTGCCGATGTGATACGGCAGCGACATCGACGTATAGCGGATCCGCGTCGGGAACATCTCGACCAGCATCGCCGCGATCGGGCCGTAGACCATCGTCACGTAGATCACGAGGATCGTCAGGATCACGATCGTCATCGGCCAGTTGAGCTGCGCCGGGTCGGCCTTGGCCGGGTAGCCGGCCGCCTTCAGCGTCGACGCGAGCGTCTTGTCGAACGCCGCGCCTTGCGCCTTCGCGTCGGCCGCCTTGCCGTCATACGCGGGGATCACCGTATCGCCGACCTTGATCTGCGCGGTCGTGCCAGCCGGTGCCGCGACGTTCTCGTAGTTCAGGCCGGCCTTCGCGAGCGCGCTCTTCGCGATGTCGCACGAGTTCGTGAACTTCGACGTGCCCACCGGGTTGAACTGGAACGAGCAGGCGGCCGGATCGGCGAGGACCGTGATCGGCGCCTTCTGCGTCGCGAGTTCGAGTTGCGGGTTCGCGTAGTGCGTAAGCGCCTTGAACAGCGGGAAGTAGGTGAGCGCCGCGATCAGGCAGCCCGCGAGGATGATCGGCTTGCGGCCGATCTTGTCCGACAGCGAGCCGAAGAACAGGAAGAACGGCGTGCCGATCAGGAGGGCGATCGCGATCAGGATGTTCGCGCTGGCGCCGTCGACCTTCAGCGTCTGCGTGAGGAAGAACAGCGCGTAGAACTGGCCCGTGTACCACACGACGGCCTGGCCGGCGGTCAGGCCGACGAGCGCGAGGATCACGAGCTTCAGGTTCTTCCACTGGCCGAACGCTTCGGTCAGCGGCGCCTTCGACGTCTTGCCTTCCGCCTTGATGCGCAGGAACACCGGCGATTCGTTCAGCTGCAGCCGGATCCACACCGACACCGCGAGCAGCGCGATCGATGCGACGAACGGCACGCGCCAGCCCCAGCTGCCGAACGCTTCCTCGCCGATGAAGGTGCGCACGCCGAGGATCACGAGCAGCGACAGGAACAGGCCGAGCGTCGCGGTCGTCTGGATCCACGCGGTGTAGAAGCCGCGGCGGTTCGCCGGCGCATGCTCGGCGACGTAGGTCGCCGCGCCGCCGTACTCGCCGCCGAGCGCGAGGCCCTGCAGCAGCCGCATCGCGATGAAGATCACGGGCGCCGCGATGCCGATCGATGCGTAGCCGGGCAGGAAGCCGACCACGAAGGTCGAGATGCCCATGATCACGATCGTCACGAGGAACGTGTGCTTGCGGCCGACGAGGTCGCCGAGCCGGCCGAACACGATCGCGCCGAACGGACGCACGGCGAACCCGGCCGCGAAGCCGAGCAGCGTGAAGATGAATGCCGCGGTCGGATTGACTCCGGAGAAGAAGCTCTTGCTGATGTAGGCCGCGAGTGAGCCGGCCAGGTAAAAGTCGTACCACTCGAACACGGTGCCGAGCGACGACGCGAAGATCACCTTCTTCTCTTCGCCCGTCATCGGCGAGTGCGAAATTTGCCCGCCTAACGTTGCCATGAATCGTCTCCAAGTCCCTTGATATAGATGTGTGGCCGCCTTGGGTGGGCGGGCCTGTCGACGATTATTGGCACGGAAACTTACGGCGCACTGACTCGCGGGCGCAAAACGACTGCACGTTAACCCGCGCCGAATCGGCCGTTTCGTGCCCCGATCGTGTCGCGGCAGGGCGGTAAAACGCCGGTTTCGATGCGATCGCAGCGCGTATGCGGCGGTATGCGGTTCGGATCCGCCCGTATCAGGATCGATCCGCGGCGGTGTCCGACAACGGCAGGCTGACGCGCACGAGCGTGCCAGCGAGGCGCGGTGCGCTCTGATAGACGTGATCGTCGAGCGTCAGCGTGCCGCCGTGCTGCGCGGCGATCTCGCGCACGATCGCGAGCCCGAGGCCGCTGCCGTCGCCTTCGCGGCCGAGGATCCGGTAGAAGCGCTCGACCACGCGCTCGCGTTCGCCGGCCGGGATGCCGGGGCCCGTATCCTCCACTTCGAGATGCACGCGCCGCGCCGCAGGCTCGGCCCGCACGCGCACCGTGATGCGGCCGCCTTCGGGCGTGTAGCGGATCGCGTTGTCGACCAGGTTGCCGAGCATCTCGCGCAGCATCACGGGATTGCCGTCGACGTCGAGCGGCGTGTCGTCCTCCGGGCCTTCGTAGCCGAGGTCCATGCGCTTCGCGAGCGCGGCCTGCACCCAGTCGCGCACCGTGCGGCGCGCGAGCGCCCCGATCTCGACCGGCTCGAAGGTCAGCCCGCTCGCGCGGTTCTCGGCGCGCGCGAGCGCGAGCAACTGCGTGACGAGCCGGGCGGCCTGCTCGGAGCTCGTCGCGATCTGCTCGAGCGAACGTTGGACGTCGGGCGGCACGGGATGGCGCAACGCGAACTCGGCCTGCGTGCGCAGCCCCGCGAGCGGCGTCTTCATCTGGTGCGCGGCGTCGGCGATGAAGCGCTTCTGCAGCGCCATGTTCTGTTCGAGGCGCGCGAGCAGGTCGTTGAACGACGTGACGAGCGGCTCGATCTCGGGCGGCGCGCGCTGCGCCTCGACGGGCGACAGGTCGTCGGGCCGCCGCGCGCGGATGTGCGCCTGCAGCGCGTTGAGCGGCGCGAGCCCGCGCGACAGCCCGAACCACACGAGCAGGATCGCGAGCGGCAGGATCACGAATTGCGGCAGGATCACGCCCTTGATGATGTCGTTCGCGAGCGCGTTGCGCTTGTCGAGCGTCTCGCCGACCTGCACGAGCACGGGCTGCGTGCTGCTCGACTCCGGCAGCGCGACGGTCGTATACGCGACGCGCACGTCGTTGCCGCGCAGCAGGTCGTCGCGGAACACGACGACGCCCGGCGGCGGGCGGTCCTCGTCGCGCGGCAGCGGCATGTCGGCCTCGCCCGCGACCAGCTCGCCGCGCGTGCCGAGCACCTGGAAGTAAACGCTGTCGACGTTGTCCGCGCGCAGGAAGTCGCGCGTCTGCTGCGGCAGCGTCAGCTCGGCGACGCCGTTGACCGGATGGATCTGCCGCGCGAGCACGTACGCGTTGGTCTCGAGCGCGCGGTCGAACGGGCCGTTCGCGATCGTTTTCGCGACGAGATAGGTAACGGCGATGCTCATCGGCCACAGCAGCAGGAGCGGCGCGAGCATCCAGTCGAGGATTTCGCCGAACAGCGAGCGCGGGCGTGCGGCCTCGGGCGTATCGGTTTCGTCGGGCGGCGCGAACGGGTTCTCGTAGCGTGCGTCGCGCACGGCGTCGGCGGCGGACGATGGCTCGCCGGTCGGATGGCGGGAATGGGCCGGCGTGGCCATCGCGGCGACGGCCGGGTTCAGCGCAGCGGCGTGCCGGCCGCCGCGGGCTGGGGCGCGGCCGGGTCGGCTGGCGCCGCGGGCGCGACTTTCTCGAGGCAGTAGCCGAGGCCGCGCACGGTGGAAATCCGCACGCCGCTCGGCTCGATCTTCTTGCGCAGCCGGTGCACGTACACTTCGATCGCGTTGTTGCTGACTTCCTCGCCCCATTCGCACAGATGGTCGACGAGCTGCTCCTTCGACACGAGCCGGCCGATGCGCTGCAGCAGCACCTCGAGCAGCCCGAGCTCGCGCGCGGACAGATCGAGCACGCGTTCGTTCGCATACGCGATGCGGCCGACCTGGTCGAACGCGAGCGAGCCGTGGCGCACGACGGTCGGGCCGCCGCCCGCGCCGCGCCGGGTCAGCGCGCGCACGCGCGCCTCGAGCTCGTTGAGCGCGAACGGCTTGGCCATGTAGTCGTCCGCGCCGAGGTCGAGCCCCTTCACGCGCTCGTCGACGCTGTCGGCGGCGGTCAGGATCAGCACGGGGAGGTTGGAATTGCGCGCGCGCAGGCGCTTCAGCACGTCGAGCCCGGACATCTTGGGCAGCCCGAGATCGAGGATCAGCAGGTCGAAGGACTGCATCGACAGCGCGGTATCGGCCTCGATGCCGTTCTTCACGTGGTCGACCGCATAGCCCGATTGGCGGAGTGATCGGGTGAGGCCGTCCGCGAGTATGCTGTCGTCTTCGGCGATGAGAATTCGCATGTTGCTGACCGATGGCCGGCGGGGCGTGCGCGCCGGCGCGGCTGTCTCCGAAGTTATCCGTGTACAACGCAGCCTGCATTGCGGGCTTGCATAAAACACTGTTTTTTTATACAGTGTCTGCATTCGTGGGCAGCGCTTGAAAGCGGGCGCGCCTCTGACAGACGCTGCTCATCATAGCAAAGGACGATTCATGGAAGATAGCAAGAAGGGCTCCGGGATGACCGCCGAGAAGAGCAAGGCGCTGGCGGCCGCACTCGCGCAGATCGAGAAGCAGTTCGGCAAAGGGTCGATCATGCGGATGGGCGACGGCGAAGCGGCCGAAGACATCCAGGTCGTCTCCACGGGCTCGCTGGGTCTCGATATCGCGCTCGGCGTCGGCGGTCTGCCGCGCGGCCGGGTGGTCGAGATCTACGGTCCGGAATCGTCGGGTAAAACCACGCTCACGCTGCAGGTCATCGCCGAGCTGCAGAAGCTGGGCGGCACCGCAGCGTTCATCGACGCCGAGCACGCGCTCGACGTCCAATATGCAGCGAAGCTCGGCGTGAACGTGCCGGAGCTGCTGATCTCGCAGCCGGACACCGGCGAGCAGGCGCTCGAAATCACCGACGCGCTGGTGCGCTCGGGCTCGATCGACATGATCGTCATCGACTCGGTCGCGGCGCTCGTGCCGAAGGCGGAAATCGAAGGCGAGATGGGCGATTCGCTGCCGGGCCTGCAGGCTCGCCTGATGTCGCAGGCGCTGCGCAAGCTGACCGGCACGATCAAGCGCACGAACTGCCTCGTGATCTTCATCAACCAGATCCGGATGAAGATCGGCGTGATGTTCGGCAACCCGGAAACCACGACGGGCGGCAACGCGCTGAAGTTCTACTCGTCGGTGCGTCTGGATATCCGCCGGATCGGCTCGATCAAGAAGAACGACGAGGTGATCGGCAACGAAACCCGCGTTAAGGTCGTCAAGAACAAGGTGTCGCCGCCGTTCCGCGAAGCGATCTTCGACATCCTGTACGGCGAAGGCATTTCGCGCCAGGGCGAGATCATCGATCTCGGCGTGCAGGCGAAGATCGTCGACAAGGCCGGCGCCTGGTACAGCTACAACGGCGAGAAGATCGGCCAAGGCAAGGACAACGCGCGTGAATTCCTGCGCGAGAACCCGGAAATCGCCCGCGAGATCGAAAACCGCATTCGCGAGTCGCTCGGCGTTGCCGCGATGCCCGATGGCGTAGTCGACGAAGCCGAGGCGATGGACGAAGAAGAGTGATGGTCGGGCGCCGAGGTCACGCTGGCGAACCGGACCCGAGCGACGCGCCCGACACGGCGGGCCGCTCCGGCCGGCGAGCCGCATCCTCGGGTGCCGACCGGCGGGGCGCGGGCAGTCAGTCCGCGCACCGCACCGCGACGAGGGCATCCGACGATGCCCTCGTTTCGTTTGAGATCACCGCACCGGTCGATCCGTTCGACGACGACGAATCGTTCGACGCGCACGACCGGTCGCGCCGTCGCGTGTCCGGTGTCGGCTTCCCGGGCGAGCGCGCAGCCGATGCGGCGGCGTCGGTCAAGGAAGATGTGTATACGCGCAGCAGCCAGCATCCGAGTCGCACACGCCGTGCGGCCGGCGGTTCAGGCAGCGCTGCTTCCGGCGACGAGGCCGGCGCCACCGGGCGCAAGTCGTCGAAACCGCCACGTTCGCTGAAGGGCCGCGCACTCGGCTATCTGTCACGGCGCGAATACAGCCGCGCCGAACTCGCGCGCAAGCTCGCGCCGTACGTCGGCGAGGACGAATCGGTCGAGCCGGTGCTCGATGCGCTGGAACAGGAAGGCTGGCTGTCCGATGCACGCTTTGCCGAGAGCCTCGTGCATCGCCGCGCATCGCGCGTCGGCGTCGCACGCATCGTCAGCGAACTGAAGCGCCATGCGGTCGGCGACAACCTCGTCGAGGAAGTGAATGCGCAGTTGCGCGAGACCGAGTGGACCCGCGCGCAGGCCGTCTGGCGCAAGAAATTCGGTGCACTGCCGCAAACGCCCGCCGAGCGCGCGAAGCAGGCGCGCTTCCTTGCCGCGCGCGGCTTTTCGAGCGCGACCATCGTGAAGTTGCTGAAGGTCGGCGACGATTTCCCGATCGACGACTGACCGCTTCGGTCGCGCGCGCTGCGCGCGATTTTGCTGCAATGCAACCGTTTCCGGACAGGCGGGAATACCCGCCGTCGCGGCCGGATGCCTCAAATACCCAATATGCTAAAATCCACGGGTTTTCCTCTTCGGCCTCAACCTCCAGCATGCCGCTATCCGAGCCCGTGCCCCGTCAGTTGCGACATCGACGCGCAATCCGAGCGGAAGCCTACGAGCGCGACGACGGCTTGTGGGACATCGAAGCCTGCCTGACCGACCACAAGCCGCGCGATGTCGCGCTTGCGTCGGGCATCCGGCCCCAGGGCCTGCCGATCCACGAACTCTGGCTGCGCGTGACCATCGATCGTGACCTCAATGTCGTCGACGCCGAAGCGTCTTCGGAGTGGGTTCCCTATCCCGGTCACTGTCAATCCGCCCCTCCCGCCTATCGGGCCCTCATCGGGCTCAACCTCTTCCGCAATTTCCGCCGCAACGCGAACCGGCTGCTCGCCGGCGTCGCGGGCTGTTCCCATCTGACCGAACTGTGCGCCGTGCTGCCGACGGCAGCGATCCAGGCGTTCGCCGGTGACGTGTGGAACGTGCGCGAAGAGGGCGGCGAAGGGCCGGACCATGACGGCGAGCACGTCGAGCCGCCTTTCCAGCTCGGCCGCTGCCGGGCATTGCGGTTCGACGGCGAGGTCGTGCGGCAGTACTACCCGCGGTGGTACGGCCCGCTTCGGCCGGATCTGCCCGGTGAGGGCAGCACGAAGGAATGAACGGAAATCATTCGAAGAAGCGTCTTAAGCGACATTTCATCCAACTCTCAGACTGAAGGGAATCACGCATGAAGATTCACGAGTACCAGGGTAAGGAAATCCTGCGGAAATTCGGAGTCGCGGTACCGCGCGGCAAGCCGGCGTTCTCGGTTGACGAGGCCGTCAAGGTGGCAGAAGAGCTCGGCGGCCCGGTATGGGTCGTGAAGGCTCAGATTCACGCGGGTGGCCGTGGCAAGGGCGGCGGCGTGAAGGTGGCGAAGTCGATCGAGCAGGTCCGCGAATACGCGAACCAGATCCTCGGCATGCAGCTCGTCACGCACCAGACCGGTCCGGAAGGCCAGAAGGTCAACCGCCTGATGATCGAAGAAGGCGCCGACATCAAGCAGGAACTGTATGTCAGCCTCGTCGTCGACCGCATCTCGCAGAAGATCGTGCTGATGGGTTCGAGCGAAGGCGGCATGGACATCGAGGAAGTTGCCGAAAAGCACCCGGAACTGATCCACAAGGTCATCGTCGAGCCGTCGACGGGCCTGCTCGACGCGCAAGCCGACGACCTGGCCGCGAAGATCGGCGTGCCGGCCGCTTCGATTCCGCAAGCACGCGCGATCCTGCAAGGCCTGTACAAGGCATTCTGGGAAACCGACGCATCGCTGGCTGAAATCAACCCGCTGAACGTCTCCGGCGACGGCAAGGTCATCGCACTCGACGCGAAGTTCAACTTCGACTCGAACGCGCTGTTCCGTCACCCGGAAATCGTCGCGTACCGCGACCTGGACGAAGAAGATCCGGCTGAAATCGAAGCGTCGAAGTTCGACCTCGCGTACATCTCGCTCGACGGCAACATCGGCTGCCTCGTGAACGGCGCAGGCCTCGCGATGGCGACGATGGACACGATCAAGCTGTTCGGCGGCGAGCCGGCGAACTTCCTGGACGTCGGCGGTGGCGCGACGACCGAGAAGGTCACGGAAGCGTTCAAGCTGATGCTGAAGAACCCGGACCTGAAGGCGATCCTCGTGAACATCTTCGGCGGCATCATGCGCTGCGACGTGATCGCGGAAGGCGTGATCGCCGGTTCGAAGGCCGTGAACCTGAACGTGCCGCTCGTCGTGCGCATGAAGGGCACGAACGAAGACCTCGGCAAGAAGATGCTGGCCGATTCGGGCCTGCCGATCATCTCGGCTGACAGCATGGAAGAGGCTGCGCAGAAGGTTGTCGCGGCTGCCGCAGGCAAGTAAGCGCGCTCAATGAATAGGTATGGCGGCGCGGTTTGCACGCGACGCCAATCGAACAGAGGTCAAAATACATGTCGATTCTGATCAACAAGGACACGAAGGTCATCACGCAGGGCATTACCGGCAAGACCGGTCAATTCCACACGCGCGCCTGCCGTGAATACGCAAACGGCCGCGAAGCATTCGTCGCGGGCGTGAACCCGAAGAAGGCCGGCGAAGATTTCGAAGGCATTCCGATCTACGCGAGCGTCAAGGAAGCGAAGGCCGAAACCGGCGCGACCGTGTCGGTCATCTACGTTCCGCCGGCAGGTGCTGCTGCTGCGATCTGGGAAGCGGTCGAAGCCGACCTCGATCTCGCGATCTGCATCACGGAAGGCATTCCGGTTCGCGACATGATCGAAGTGAAGGACCGCATGCGTCGCGAAGGCCGCAAGACGCTGCTGCTCGGGCCGAACTGCCCGGGCACGATCACGCCGGACGAACTGAAGATCGGCATCATGCCGGGTCACATCCACCGCAAGGGCCGCATCGGCGTCGTGTCGCGTTCGGGCACGCTGACGTATGAAGCGGTTGCGCAGCTGACGGCACTGGGCCTCGGCCAGTCGTCGGCAGTCGGTATCGGCGGCGACCCGATCAACGGTCTGAAGCACATCGACGTGATGAAGATGTTCAACGACGATCCGGATACGGATGCGGTCGTGATGATCGGCGAAATTGGCGGTCCGGACGAAGCCAATGCCGCCGAGTGGATCAAGGACAACATGAAGAAGCCGGTCGTCGGCTTCATCGCTGGCGTCACGGCGCCTCCGGGCAAGCGCATGGGCCACGCCGGCGCGCTGATCTCGGGCGGTGCGGATACGGCCGAAGCGAAGCTGGAAATCATGGAAGCGTGCGGCATCACCGTCACGCGCAACCCGTCGGAAATGGGTCGCCTGCTGAAGAAGGCGCTGTAATTTCCGCGTGGTTCATCCTGCAAAAAACGCCGGCTTCGCCGGCGTTTTTTGTTATGCTCGCGCAATGAATTTGTAAGCCCCGGGGCTGCGCGATGCATGTTCCGGCATTGACCCGGGCCGCCTGTTCGACAGCCGTTGCCCCGCACCCGATCACCCGATACTGCTCATGCTTGAATTCCTGACGTCGCTCCACTGGGGCGCGGTGTTTCAGATCGTCATCATCGACATTCTCCTCGGCGGCGACAACGCGGTCGTGATCGCGCTCGCATGCCGCAACCTGCCCGCCAACCAGCGGCTGCGCGGCGTCGTGTGGGGCACGGCCGGCGCGATCCTGCTGCGGGTCGCGCTGATCGCATTCGCGGTCGTGCTGCTCGACGTGCCGTTCCTGAAGTTCGGCGGCGGCCTGCTGCTGCTGTGGATCGGCGTCAAGCTGATGGCGCCGGACGCCGATGCGCACGACAACGTGAAGCCGGCCGACCGGCTGTGGGACGCGGTGAAGACGATCGTGATCGCCGACGCCGTGATGAGCCTCGACAACGTGATCGCGATCGCCGGCGCGGCCGAGCAGGCCGATCCGTCGCACCGGCTGGCGCTGGTGATCTTCGGGCTCGTCGTCAGCGTGCCGATCATCGTGTGGGGCAGCACGCTGGTGCTGAAGCTGCTCGACCGCTTTCCGGTCGTCGTCGCGCTGGGCGCCGGGCTGCTGGGCTGGATCGCCGGCGGGCTGATGGTGCACGACCCGGTCGGCGACCGCTGGCCGGTACTCGATACGCAGGCCGCGATCTACGGCGCGAGCATCGCCGGCGCGCTGTTCGTCGTCACCGCGGGTTACGCGCTCCGGCGCCGCCGCGGCGTCCCGCGCGCGCATTGACGTTGGCCGTCCGGCCGACTGCCGGGGCCGCGGCCCGCTGGCTACGATCGAAACGCCTGCCTGATCCGGCAGGCGTTTTTCGTTTCCGGAGCCAGTCATGTTCGAAGCCTTTTCCGTTTCCCTGTTCCGTCGCATCGCCGCCGATCTGCGGCGCGCGCGCCGGTCGGCGCCGCGCTGGCGGCCGGCCGGCTTCACGCTGATTGAACTGATGATCGTGCTCGCGATCGTCGGCGTGATCGCGGCCTACGCGATTCCCGCGTACCAGGATTACCTCGCGCGCTCGCGCGTCGGCGAGGGGCTCGCGCTCGCGTCGTCCGCGCGGCTCGCGGTCGCCGACAATGCCGCGAGCGGCGCGGGCCTCGACGGCGGCTACAGCCCGCCGGCCGCCACCCGCAACGTCGAATCCGTCGTCATCGACGGCGACACGGGCCAGATCACGGTGGCGTTTACCGCCCGCGTCGCCGCGGCCGGCGCGAATACGCTCGTCCTCGTGCCGTCCGCGCCGGACAAGGCCGATACGCCGACCGCGCGCGTACCGCTGAAAAAGGGCACGATGCAGGCCGGGGCGATCGCATGGGAGTGCTTTGCCGCCGGCAAGGCTGCGTCGTCGCTCCCGGCGCCGGGAGCGGGCCCGCTACCGGCGGAGGCCGCGACGTTGCCCGCGAAATATGCGCCGGCGGAATGCCGCGCGTAGGGGCGGGGGCATGCCGGCCAGTGCGGGGCCGCGTGCACGGCACGGCGCCCGCCGTGCCGGCGGGTTGCGCCGGTCGCACCGGTCGCGCCGCGTCGGGTGACGGTGCGACGGGCCCGCACAGAGCGGGGAAAGTTTTGTATAGTGCGCCGGTTGCTGACATCCGGTTCGCTCATGCCTTCTACTTTTTCCCGTTCGTTGCCGCTCGTTGCGCTGGCTGTCGCCCTGATCGTGCCGTACTCGATCACGAATCACACGTATCCGATTCCAACCTTCTATTCAGAATTTGCCGCGCTGGTGCTGTATCTGCTGGTGGGGCTCTCCGTCGTCCTGCTCGCGCGCACGGGCCGCCCGGCCGAGCCGTTCGCCGCGCCGGCCGCGTTCGTCGCGCCGCTCGGGTTCGCGGCGGTGCTGATCGCGCAGGTCGCGCTGATGCCGCTGAAGGTGCCGTCGATGAACTGGCTGGCGGTCGGCTATCTGGCCGCCGCGCTGGTCGCGATGCAGGCCGGCTACACGCTCGCGCGCGAGGGGCTCGCCGAAGCCGTCGCGCGAATGATGTCCGGCGCGCTGCTCGTCGGCGGGGTGTTCGCGGTCGCGAGCCAGATCGTTCAGCTGTTCCATCTCGAGTCCGCGGTGTCGCCGTTCGTCGTCGTGTACAACATCGCGGTCGATCGCCGCCCGTACGGCAACATGGCGCAGGCGAACCACCTGGCGACCTACATCGCGTTCGCGCTCGCGGGCGCGCTGTATCTGGCGCAGACGCGCCGGCTCGCGGCATGGGCGTGGCTCGCGCTGTCGATCGCGCTGTCGGTCGGGCTCGCGCTGACGGTGTCGCGCGGCCCGTGGCTGCAGGTCGCGGTGCTGGTCGTCGCGGGTTTCTGGATGGCATGGCTCGAGTCGCGCCGCGCGCCGGGCAACCGCCGCGCATGGCTGATGCCGGTCGCGCTCGCGGTGATCTTCGTCGCGGTGAACGTCGCGGTGCGCTGGGCCAACGTGCACTTCCACCTGGGGCTCGCCGAGTCGGCGGCCGACAGGATGCGCGACGCGGGGCAGATCGCGCCGCGCCTCGCGCTGTGGAAGTACGGGCTTGCGATGTTCCGCGAGCATCCGTTGCTCGGCGTCGGCTGGGGCGAATTCCCGTCGCATCAGTTCGCGCTCGTGCGTACGCTCGGCGGTGTCGAGATCGCGAACAACTCGCACGACATCTTCATCGACCTGCTCGCGAAGTCAGGCCTCGTCGGCCTCGGCGTGCTCGTCGTCGCGCTCGTCACATGGTTCGTGCGCGCGGTGCGCGCGCCGCAGTCGAGCACGCGCGTGTTCGGCCTCGCGCTGATCGGCATCCTGCTGATGCATGCGCTCGTCGAATATCCGCAGCAATACATGTTCTTCCTGCTGCCGGCGATGTTCGTGATCGGCCTGCTCGACGTGAAGCCGCTGCGTATCCTGCCGGGCCGCGCGGCGTTCGGGTTGTTCGCGGTGCTGTCGGTCGGCGGCGTGCTGGCGGCAGTGCCCGTGCTGCGCGACTACCAGCGCGCGGAAGTGCTGTACTACGGCAGCGAACCGGCCGCGCAGTACCGCGACGCGCCGTCGCTGCTGTTCGGCGCGTGGGGCGATTACGGCGCGGCCACGCTGCTGACGATTTCGCCGGACAACCTGCCGCTCAAGCTCATCGCGCACGAGCGCGCGATCGCGCTGCTGCCCGGCGAGACGGTGCTGCGCCGCTATGCGGCGCTGCAGGCGCTGGCCGGCCGCGACGCCGACGCGTTCGATACGGTTGCGCGCCTGCATGTGTTCGCGAAGGAGTTGAAGGATTGGCCGCAGCAGCTTGGGTTGCTGTACAAGCTGTGCGACCAGCAGCCGGCGCTGAAGGCGTTCAAGGCGGCGGTGGTCGCGAAGTACGGAGAAGTCCCGGCCGACGCGGACGACGACGACTCGGACGACGATTCGGAGTGACGCCGCGCGGCGCCGGGCGGGGAATCCCGGCGTCGGTCGGATTGCGGTGGAGCAGGGGAGCGATGGCGGCCCGGGACGGTGCGGCGATTGCTTCCCGCGAAGAATGGATGCCGGCCGGATACGGCGCGATTCGCGTCAACCATTGTCAAATCGCCGCCACGCGCGAGGCGGCGCGTGCACAATGCGCGAAAGCGTTCGCGTGCATGGCCGCCCGGAGCGGGTTGCCGGCACGAACGCTGCCCCCGGATCTCCGGGAACCCGCGAAGCAGGATCGCGACCGGGCAACCATCGGTCGTGCGGCCGCAACGGGGCGCCGGTCCGATGGCCGCGGCGCGGGGCGATGCACGCGATGCGGCCGGACGATGTCGGCCGGCGCGGCAATCGTCCGCAACAGTACTCAAGAACGATATTCGACCATGGCTCTTCGCTCGACCATCCTGATCCTGCCTGCCGTCGCCGTGCTGCTTTCCGGCTGCGCGATGCTGTCGTCGTCGCAGGAAAGCAAGCTGACCTGCCGCATTCCGCGCGCCGTCTACCCGGATGGCGCGAAGCCGCTCACGCGTCCCGTCACCGTGCTCGTGCGCGCGCTGATGACGACCTCGGGCGAAGCCCAGAACGTCACCGTGACGACCAGCAGCCGCAATGCCGCGGCAGACCGCGCGGCCGTCGACGCGATGACGCATGCGACCTGCGCGCAGACCGGCGCCACCGCGAATCCGTTCCTGCTCACGCAACCGTTCGTGTTCGAGCCGCGTCGCGGCGAGTGATGGGCGGGCGACGCGGCCGGTCGTGCCGCGGGCACTGTCCGATTCTGCGGACGTGGCCCGCGGCAAGCGCGTCAGTTGGCAATCAGAATTGTCGCTTCCGCAGGGTGTAGGCGAACACCGAATAGAGCGTATTCGTTTCCGGGTCGAAGTAGCCGCCCTGCGAGGCCTTGTCGGTGGTTTGCTGCCAGGTCTTGCCGCCATCGGTGCTGCTGATGGTCACGTCGATGGGCGAGCCGCCGCCGTTTGCGGTGTTTGGATCGGTTGCGTGAACAAGCAGAACGCCGTTGCGCCCGACACTCAGCCCGTTGAGCGTCAAGCGGTCCTCGAACGTGTGCAACTGCCGGATGCGATCAGGATGCTCGCTGGTCCAGGTCGAAATGCCTCCTGTATCGCGGTTGTTGCCGGATGCATTGGCCGCGCGTGACAGCACATACAGCGGGTAGTCTCGATACGGTGCTGGCGGTGCTTCGAGGCCGACGACGTGGCCGGGTAGCTCGGCTTCATGGGCGAAGTCCGGCTGATCCCGGTCGAGCCTGCTGACGACGCTGGTCGGTTGCGGATAACCGGGCTCGTTGGCCAGATAGGCGACGCGCAATGTACCGTCCGGGCCGAGGGCGACTCCATCGAATGATCTGCGCGGCTTGCCTGGGATGATTGCGCCCGGAGGCGCCTTGATTTCCTGCCACGATTGGCCGCCGTCTGTCGTTCGCCAGACGCGCGGTCCCCAGCCGATCGCGTAACCACGCTGGGCATCGATGAACAGCAATCGGCTGATGTTGTGATCCGCAGGCCATTGGAGTTGGGACCAGTGCTGGCCGCCGTCGCTCGATTTCCAAAGCCTCGTAGTCTGGAGGACCGCGCCGTCGTCGGGGCGAGGTGCCTTGTAGTCCATCCAGCCGGTACTGACGTACAGGACCCGCCAGTCGGGCGAGTACCACCATGACGCGGTCTGGCCCGGTTGCTGGAAGTGGCGCACGACGCTGCCGCCCAGCGTGCCGCGCAGGAAACTGACGGTGGACCGGTTCAGCCGCTCGTTTGAATCGTCCATCCACGGTTCGGCGAACTCCGCGACGTCCGGGTTCTTCTGCTCGCTTTCCGGCTTGAACGTGAGTTCCGGTCTTGCAACCTTCAACGACATGAAGTCGTTGCGCTGTACGCGAAATGCGCCTGCGCCGTACGGCTTGTCGTTGCGCATGAATTCGGTCGATACCGTTTCCCACCCTGAAGTCATTTCCGTATATCCGTAAATAGCGATCGGCAGAACAAGAACGCATCCCGCGATCAAAAGCCATCGTTTGCTTTTTCGCATGTCACTTCACCAGCAGTCTTCCGAGTGCCTTGCCGACCGGATCATCGACGTCCCATTCCTCGGCCTTGTTCCTCAGAACGGGGATGGCCGAGTCGCGCGCCTGTCCCCACGTTCTTCCGTCGCCCCATTCCTGAATGTTCGGGCGCATTCCGATCCTGACGAGATCCATGATCGGCAGATCCGCCAAGCCGCCGTCGAGGTAGGCCATCGGGTGCGTCTTGAATGCGAATTCCTTGAACTTTTCGGTGTCCATTTCCAACTCGAACTGTGGCCACGTCATATCGACGCTACCGTTTCCTGGCGTCGGGCTGGCCATCTGGATCGTGTTGCCCACCATGTTTTGATTCAGGCCGTCTTCCATGTTGACCTGAAGCAGTTTTCGCGCTTTGTTCAACCACGCTTTTCCCTGGGGGCTGAGTCGAGGGTAAAGATTCTTGCCATAGTCGGAGCAATAGTAGTAGCCGTAGCTGATGTAGTAATCCGGCGGCTTATGTCCGCATCCGACGTGACGCATCATGAAGTTGCCGTGACGAGACCAGTCGGAATTCGTGCTGTCTATCTTGATCAGTTCCTCGCGCCGGTGCAGGAGTCGGTGCGCCACGTTCGAGTCGGTCCACGGATCCCACGACAGCGCGAAACCCTTGATGGTCGACCAGATGCTCGACATGCTGACCTTCTCGACCGTCTCCATATAGGCCCCGTGAAGTGGCCGATAGTAGAACGGACATGTGCCGACGATCCATTTCGGTGCCGGCGTCACATGCTTGTCGCAGATATTGATCGCCACCTTCGGCCGATCCTTGTACCCCGTCGGCGTCAGCATCCCCGCGCCGGTACCCAGCACGTTGTCCTTCTGTTGCACGTCAGCCATTCGATTTCCCCAAGAACTTGACGACGACGTCGTGCGGCACGTGGCTCTGCGTGAGCCCGGTCTCGCCTGCCGCGTTGGTGACGCCTTCCGAGATCAGCGTGCCGTTCGAGAACATTTGGTATCGCGTATTCGCGACCGGAATGTCGGTGCCGGCCCAGTGCGCGATGAACGCCTGGTCGTAGTTGCCGCTCGAGTTCGGCAGCGTCGGCATGGTTTGCGACAGGTGCGTGGGGCCGTTGAACAGGTGCTGCGCACCCTTGATGTCGATCTTGCCGGGCGCGTGCACCTCGATGTTGCCGTCCGCGATGCGGATGTAGGCGCCGCCGGAAGTCAGCAGGATTTCTTTCGCTGCCGCGCCTTCGATCGACTGCGTGGCCGCCACCAGTTTCAGCGCCTTCTGCGCGGTCAGTTCGATGTTGTCCGCCTGCGCCTGGATTTCCACCTTGCCCTTGCCGGCGAACAGCTTCATGCCTGCGTTTTGCGCGAACAGGCTGATCCGGTCGAGGACGCTCGCGATCAGCGACTTGCCGGCCGCGACGTGTGTGCTTTGTCCGCTGACGAGGTTGACGTGCCGGTCCGCGGCGAACTGCACGGACTGCTGCGTCGACAGCGCGATGCCGGCCGGGCTGCCGAACAGCATCACGGGCTCCTTGAACGCGTTGGCCGTGCCGGTGCCGCCGCCGGCGGTCCTGCCGCCCGCGGTGCTGCCGCTCACGCTGTTCTGCGTCGCGTCGCTGAACTGCTTCAGCGCCGTGTGGCCGGGGTCGAGCGACTCCCCCTGATGCTGCGCGCTGACCTCCGACATCGTTTCCATCAGGCCTTCCGCGCGGACGAGCTGCTGTTGCGTTTCCTTCACGTCGAGCGGCTGGCTTGCCGGCTGCTTCGGGTGCGTCGTGACGTACAGCCCGCGGTTCGCGCGCACCGCGCCGTATGCATCCGAGCGCAGGTCGAAGCCGCTGCCGAGATAGCCGCCGCGATCGTTGCCCGTGTGGTCGATCAGGTAGCCCAGGTGCAGGTGCGTGTTGGCCTGGCTGCTGTACAGGTGTACGCGGTTCTGCGACGTCGCGTCGTCGAGCACCAGCTGGTTGTAGCCGGCACCCGCATATTCCTTCGACCGGTAACCGGACAGGATGCCGTTGCTGTGCCATTGCGGGCTCGTCGCACCGTTGTAGACCTTGCCGACGATGATCGGACGATCGCAGTCGCCGCCGAGGAAGTCGACCAGCACTTCCTCGCCGCTGCGATGCGGATGAACGGCGCCATAGCCGTTTCCGGAATCCGATGCCGTGGCACGCAGCCAGCACGACGCCTTCTCGTCGCCGTCGTTCAGGCGATCCCAATGGAATCGGACCTTGACCCGGTTGAGCGCGTCGGTGTGGACTTCTTCGCCCTGCGGTGCGACGACGATCGCGGATTGCAGATGCATCGGCGGTTTCGCGTGCTCGAATGGGCTGCGGAACGGCACCGTCGTGCGCTGCGCCTCGATGCTGACCTGGAAAATACCCTCGCTGCCGTCCGGATGCCGGACGTACGACAGGTCCGCACCGCCGGCCCGCACGAGCTCGCCGATGTCGGCCTGCAGGCTGTGCGGGAACCCGGCCTGTCGGTCGGCGACGGGCAGGTTGTTGGCGATCAGCCAGGCCGTCTCGATCACCGCGAAGCGGCGCTGGCCCGCGTCGTCCTTGTCGTGTTCGGGGTGATCGGCGAGCTCGAACGTGCGTCCCGCATCCATGCGCCGGACGCCGCCGATGCCGTGAAAACGCTTCGCAAGCGACTCCTGCTGCTCCATCCAGAGCTTCGACAGATGGTCGCCGCGAGACTGTTCGGGGTACGTGTAGGCACCGGTGTATTCGTAGACTTCGAGCTGCTGCGGCAGGTCGCCCTGGTTCGCGATCGTCGGCAAATGAGTCGCCTTCGGATTCGACGCGGTGGGCGGCTGCTTGTAGTCGAACGTGCGCGTCGTACGCTCGACGCTGCGCAGCGTGCGCGTGCCGGAGAACTGGACGAGCGTGTCGGCCTCGTCGCGTGCGCCGGCGTGATGAAAGCGCACGGTCGGCGGCGACAGCGCGGGCAGCGCGTCGATCCGGTCGACGACGACGAGCGTGTGCGACTTGCCGTCTTGCGCCTGCTCCCAGAAACCGTACAGGCCTTCCGATTCCAGCAGGCGGTGCACGAAGTTCCAGTCGTCCTCGTATTGCATGCAGAACGAGCGGGACGGCAGCGGCTGGTAGAGCCTGAATTCGAAGCAGCCCCTGGCTTGCGGGTGCTGGTTCAGGACGTCGGCGATGATCTCGTCGGCGGGTTTGTCCTGCCAGATGCGCTGGTCGCGGCGGAACTTCAGGAAGTGCAGGAACGACGCGAAGACGATCTGGTAGTGCGTGAGGCCGCTGTCCGACCCGAGCCGGCGGGCAGCGTGCACGTACCCGTGGTGCGGCGCGTACGACTTGTCGGCCTGCTGGATTCGCAGCGTGACGGGCTGCGCGATCAGCTTCTTGAGCTCGATGTCGTCGGACACCGACACGGCGTCGACGGTGAACTCGAAATGACGCCCGAGCCGGGAGCGTCCCTTGACGCGATGGGGCAGCAGGACGTCAGGGCCGAGCGGCGTCTCTAGCTGGACGAGTCGTTCGTCCTGGATCGGCCCGGCCAGCCGTGCGTTTCTCAATGCTTGCGAATTCATCACCCGTGCTCGCTTTTTTTGTGCTGGGTCGCACGCTCTCCCGTGCGGAATCCGCCAATTGTATGAGATAAACGTCAGCTATCTCGAATTTGCCTTTCAACGACATTTCAAATGCGGTCGGCGCGTCGGCCTGACGGGGCAGGGCGTGCACGTCACCCGGTCGGGCAATGGTCGGGCGTGGGTGGTTCAGGCCGGATCGACCAGGCCCGGGCCGCTCAGCCCGCGACATCCTCCGCCTTCCAGTCCCCCGACTTCCCGCCGCGCTTTTCCCGCACGCTCACCTCGGTGATCACCATCCCGCGATCCACCGCCTTGCACATGTCGTACACGGTGAGCAACCCGACCTGCACGGCCGTCAGCGCTTCCATCTCGACGCCGGTCCGCCCGAACGTCTCGACCTGCGCGACGCAGTGCACGCCCGGCAGCGCATCGTCGAGTTCGAAGTCGACGGCCACGCGCGTCAGCGCGAGCGGGTGACACAGCGGAATGAGGTCGGCGGTGCGCTTCGCGCCCTGGATCGCGGCGATCCGCGCGACGCCGAGCACGTCGCCTTTCTTCGCCTTGCCGTCGCGGATCAGCGCGAAGGTCGCCGGCAGCATCCGGATCGTGCCGCGCGCGATCGCGATGCGTTGCGTTTCCTGCTTGCCGCCGACGTCGACCATGTGTGCGTGGCCGGCGGCGTCGAAATGGGTCAGTCCTGACATGTCTTGCTCCAGTGGAACGGCGTGCGCACGCGCGAGCACGTCACCCGATCCTGCTTCGTGACCGGCTGGGGCGCCGAATCCCTCTCTGCACCCCGATCCGATCCAACGTTTCAACGGGCGCCTATCATAGCAGTGGCCTTCGCGGCACCGGGCGCGCAGATGGCGCACTTGCCGCACGGGACAGTTGCGATGTCGCCGGTACAATGACCCGAATATTCAGACCACACGCCGCAATGCGCGCCCGGCGCGCGGTGCGGCGTCGCTTTCATCCTGCCATGCGTGTCAAACAGTTGCTTGCCGTGCTGCTTTCGGCGGCGCTCGCGCTGCCGCCGAGCGGCCATGCACAGCGCACCTCCGCGCTGCCGCTCGAGCCGGCGACCGGCGCCTCGCCGTCGATCTCCACGGTGCCGTCGGGCATCGCGACCGGCGTGTTCGGCACCTACGGCGGCGCGGAAAGCCGGTTTGCCGGCGCCGACGGCGCGTCCGCGCCCGGCGCGAGCCTGCGCGCGCCGCTGCGCACGCTGGAGCTGCCCGACCTCGGCGACGGCTCCGGCGGTTCGCTCACGCCGCAGGCCGAACGCCGTCTCGGCGAGCGCGTGATGCGCGAGGTGCGGCGCGATCCGGACTATCTCGACGACTGGCTCGCACGCGATTACCTGAACGCGATCGCGAAGCGGCTCGCGGCGGCTGCGGCGGCGCGCTACATCGGCGGCTACATGCCGGACTTCGAACTGTTCCCGGTGCGCGATCCGCAGATCAACGCGTTCTCGATGCCGGGCGGCTTCATCGGCATCAACAGCGGGCTGGTCGTCACGACGCAGACGGAATCCGAACTCGCATCGGTGGTCGGCCACGAGATGGGCCACGTGCTGCAGCGGCACATCGCGCGGATGATCGGCGCGAACGAGAAGACCGGCTACACGGCGCTCGCGACGATGCTGCTCGGCGTGCTGGCAGGCGTGCTCGCGCGCAGCGGCGATCTCGGCAGCGCGATCGCGATGGGCGGGCAGGCCTATGCGGTCGACAATCAGCTGCGCTTCTCGCGGTCGGCCGAGCGCGAAGCCGACCGCGTCGGGTTCCAGCTGCTCGCCGGTGCCGGCTACGACCCGTACGGGATGCCGGGCTTCTTCGAACGGCTCGAGCGCACGTCGATGGGCGACGCGGGCGTGCCGGCCTATGCGCGCACGCACCCGCTGACGGGCGAGCGGATCGCCGACATGGAGGATCGCGCACGCCGCGCGCCGTATCGGCAGCCGCACCAGTCGGCCGAATATGGCTTCGTGCGCGCGCGGTTGCGCATTCTGCAGAACCGCGCGCCGAACGACATCGCGGCCGAGGTGCGCCGGATGCAGCTCGAGCTCGACGATCGGACGGCACCGAACGTCGCGGCGAACGCGTACGGGATCGCGCTCGCGAACACGCTGCTCGGCCAGTACGATGCGGCCGACAAGGCGCTCGCGTCGGCGCGCGCCGCGTTCGACGCGCGCGAGCGGCGCGCGGACGATCCGGCGACGAGTTCGCCGAGCCTCGACGTGCTTGCGGCCGACATCGCCCGCCGCGCGGGACGGACCGACGACGCGGTGCGGCTCGCGGCGCTCGCGCAGCGGCGCTGGCCGGCGTCGCATGCGGCGATCGTCGCGCACCTGCAGGCGCTGATCGCCGAACGCCGCTTCGCCGACGCACAGGCGCTCGCGCGCAACCAGGCGCAGGCGGACCCCGAGCAGCCGGACTGGTGGGATTACCTCGCGAAGGCGAGCGACGGCCGTGGCGACGTGCTCGCGCGGCGCCGCGCGCTCGCGGAGAAGCTGGCGCTCGACGGCGCGTGGCCGTCGGCGATTCGCCAGCTGAAGGAGGCGCGCGACGCGAAGGACGTGTCGTTCTACGACCAGTCGATCATCGGCGCGCGGCTGCTGGAATTCGAGGCGCGCTACAAGGAGGAGCGCGAGGACGAGAAGAACGGCCGCGGATGACGGCCGTCAGACGGGCAGGGCGCTTGCGCTTCAGCTTCCGGTGCTGCCGCCGTTCGGCGCGCCCGACGTATCGTGCGCCCGCTGCGCGGGACTCGCGACGAAGCCGAACGTCGCCGGCACGTCGGCACGGGCGAGACTGCCGAGCGGCAGCGTGCGCCCGTCGCGCCAGCGCAGCACGGGCGGCGTCGCGTCGAAGTCCGCGTGATCGGCGAACAGGCCGAGGTCGTGGTCGTGCAACGCCGCGATGCGCGGCGGCGTGCCGGGCGCGCGCAACAGCACGCCGCCCGCATCGTCGAGCCACGCGGCGTCCGGCTCGAACGGCGCGCCGGTCTGGTCGGCCAGCGTGAGCTGCCCGTCGCGCTCGGCCAGGCGCACGACCCACGGCGTATAGGCGAGCTCGACATACACGCGTTGCGGCCCGTTCTGGAAGAACCACTGGCCGTGCGCATCGCATTCGTAGTTGCGCCCGATGAACGCGTTCAGCGCCGCATGCCGGACCGGCGAGCCGAGCTCGCCGGCGGCCTGCGCGGCGTCGTCGCGCAGCCGCCATTCGCCGCGCCGGTCGAGCAGCAGCCAGCCGGTGCAGTGCGGCACGTTCGGCCACTTGGCGAGGGCCTGCCTGACGATGTCATCCATGGTCGACGAATTTCGAGCAATAGCCGAACACCCGCGCCGACAGCCAGTCGAGGCGGCCGGGGAACGGCCCGGTCATGAATCCCGCATGGCCGCCGTCCGCCGGCTGGTCGAGCTCGACGGCCGGCGACACGTCGGCGGCACTCGGCAGCGCGGATTCGGGCAGGAACGGATCGTTGCGGGCGTTGAGGATCAGGGTGGGCACGTCGATCGCGGGCAGCAGCGGGCGCGTCGTGGCCTGGGTCCAGTAGTCGTCGGCGTCGGCGAAGCCGTGCAGCGGTGCGGTCACGACTTCGTCGAAGTCGCGCATCGTCACGGCCCGCAGCATCGCGTCGCGGTCGAACAGCCCCGGATACTGGTCGAGCTTCGCGAGCGCCTTGCGTTTCAGCGTCTTCAGGAAGCTGCGCGTATAGACCATCGCGAAGCCCTGCGACAG
The DNA here is from genome assembly GCF_003853505.1 of Burkholderia sp. Bp9015. Lineage (NCBI taxonomy): Bacteria > Pseudomonadati > Pseudomonadota > Betaproteobacteria > Burkholderiales > Burkholderiaceae > Burkholderia > Burkholderia sp. Bp9015. The sequence continues at coordinate 30,076 of NZ_QTPZ01000013.1, read as the reverse complement.
CGCGCGGCCGCCCGCGTGCACGTCGATCGGCGTCGAGATCGCGGCGGCCGCGTGCACGATCGACGTGTCGCTGCGGTGCTCGCCGAGCCAGCGCAGCAGCACGTTGCCGCCGAGCGACACGCCGGCCGCGACGATCGGCCCGCGATGCCGCGCGGCGAGCCGGCGCAGGATCCAGTCGACCTCGGCGCTGTCGGCGAGATGGTAGAAGCGCGGCTGCCGGTTGAGTTCGCCGCTGCAGCTGCGAAAGTGCGGGACGACGGCGTGCCAGCCCTTCGCGCGCGCGGCGGCCATCATTGCCAGCGCGTAGTGCGAGCCGGAACTGCCTTCGAGGCCGTGGAACAGCACGAACAGCGGCGCGTCGGGCGGCGGCGCGGCACTGTCGAGATGCGCGACCCAGTCGAGATCGATGAAGTCGTGGTCGGGGGTTTCCCATCGCTCGCGTCGGTACGCGACCGCCGGACGCCGTGCGAACAGCGCGGGCACGATGGTTTGGGCATGGCTGTTCGGCAGCCAGCGCGGTGCGCGATAGCGCAGTGAATCGTCGTCGGGGGCCGGGGCCCCTGTCAGCGGCGAGGTGGGCGGAGAAGCCGTACTCATGATCGCCCCGCTAATGCGTTGCTTCGTTCTTCGTCAGTGCAGCGGACCCTGCCCGTGACGGATCTTCGCGGCGAATTGTCCGGCCGCTTGTTCGGGAATCGGGCTCGCGTGAATATGCGCGATGCGCCACTCGCCGCGTTCGTGAATCATCACGTACGTGGCGAAAACCATGTCGGGTTCGGCCGTCAGGTCGGCCTGCTGATGCGCTTCGGCGATCGTGTAGACGACGGTGCCGAGGCTGTCGTATACGCGGATGTCGAGCGGTTCGATCGTCACGGGGCGCGTCGCGAGCCGGTTGGCCAGCCCGCTGCGGATCTGGTCGAGGCCGTGCAGATGCTCGCCGTCGGCCCAGACGCAGCTGGCGAAGTCCTCGTCGATCCACAACCCCAGCAGCGCGTCGAGATTGGCATCGGCGACGGCCTGGTAGTAGGCGTTCAGCGTATCGGCAGCGGCTTCGAAAAGGCGGGCAAAACGTGGCATCGGGGTTATCTCTCGCGCGCGTCGCGCGCCGTATTCAGCACGGCGGCCCGGATGGAGCCGCCGTACACCGGTGAATCGGATTGCCCGGCGCGTCGTGCGACGCTGCCGGCCAGGGTCAGCGCTGCCCGACGAGCATGCCGCGCAAATCGCCGAATACCTGCTCGGGACCGAGTTCGCGCAGGCACTTCAGATGGCCGAGCGGGCACTCGCGTTCGAAGCAGGGACTGCATTCGAGATGCAGCCATTGTACCTTCGCCAGGTCAGACAGCGGAGGAGTGTGGCGCGGATCGGTCGATCCGTACAGCGCGACGAGCGGCCGGCGCAACGCGGCCGCGACGTGCATCAGCCCCGAATCGTTGGTCACGACCGCGTTCGCGCGCGCGATCAGCGCACATGCCTCGGACAGCGACGTCTGCCCGCACAGGTTGCGCACGTTCGGCGCGTGGTCGGCGATCGCCTGCGCGGCGGCGGCGTCCTTCTGCGAGCCGAGTGCGACGATCTGCGTGTACGGGAACGACTGGTGGACGATCGTCGCGAGCGTCGCGAAATGTTCGGGCGGCCAGCGCTTGGCCGGGCCGTATTCCGCGCCCGGGCAGAACACGACGAGCGGCTTGCGCGTATCGAGATTGAAACGCGCGGACACGCGCGCCGTCTCGTTCAGGTCGGCGTCGAGGCGCGGCGCGGGCAGCGTCTTCATCGACTCGGGCAGCTTCGCGCCCGGCGCATACGCGAGCGCCGCGTAGTGGGTCGTCATCGGCGCTCGCTCGGCCGATTTGTCCGGGTTCGCGTGCCGCACGTTCAGCAGGCCGTAGCGATGCTCGCCCGTGTAGCCGATCCGCAGCGGGATGTTCGCGAGCCACGGGATCACCGCGGACTTCAGCGAATTCGGCAGCACGTACGCCGCGTCGTAGCCGACGTCGCGCAGGTCGCTCGCGAGCTGCCAGCGGCGCAGCAGCTGCAGCTTGCCGTGCGCGAGGTCGGTCGCGTAGACATCGTGGATCTCGGGCATCCGCTCGAGCACGGGCGCGACCCAGGTGGGCGCGACGGCATCGATCGCGATGCGGGGATGGAGCTTCTTCAGCAGCGCAAAAAGCGGCTGCGCCATCAATGCGTCACCGATCCAGTTCGGTGCGATAACCAGCGCTCGACGCATCAGGTCGACTTCCGATGTCGTAATGAAGCACGGCGCACAGGCACCGCGTTCGGGTTGTCAGAACAGGAAAAGGGCGGCGCGCCGGGATTCCGGCTGCGCCGCCTTGCGTGCGGCGGGCCCGCGGGCCCGGCCGGCCGGGGCTCAGTGGCCTTTGACCACCTCGCCGTCGCGCAGCTTGTAGCGCGTGCCGCAGTACGGGCAGCGCGCCTCGCCGTGCGAGACGTCGATGAACACGCGCGGGTGCGCGCTCCAGCGCGCCATGGCCGGGTTCGGGCAGTAGGCGGGGAGATCCTTGGCCGTCAGCTCGACCAGCGGCATTTCCTTGATTTCGCTCATGAGACTTTCTCTTATCACTCTTTTGTGGGGCGGTCGGTGGCGCAGCGCACTCAGACCTTCGTCAGCCAGTGCGCGTACTTCGCGTTCTTGCCCGACACGATATCGAAAAACGCCGACTGGAGCTTTTCCGTGACCGGGCCGCGCGCGCCGCTGCCGATCGTGCGGTTGTCGAGTTCGCGGATCGGCGTGACTTCGGCGGCCGTGCCCGTGAAGAACGCCTCGTCGGCCGTGTAGACCTCGTCGCGCGTGATGCGCTTCTCGATCACCTCGATGCCGGCGTCCTTCGCGAGCGTGATGACCGTGTCGCGCGTGATGCCGTCGAGGCACGACGACAGGTCGGGCGTGTACAGCTTGCCGTTGTTCACCAGGAAGAAGTTCTCGCCGGAGCCTTCCGACACGTAGCCGTCGACGTCGAGCAGCAGCGCTTCGTCGTAGCCGTCGGCGGTCGCTTCCTGGTTCGCGAGGATCGAGTTCACGTACCAGCCCGACGCCTTCGCGCGCACCATCGACACGTTCACGTGGTGGCGCGTGAACGACGACGTCTTCACGCGGATGCCCTTCGCGAGGCCTTCCTCGCCGAGGTACGCGCCCCACGGCCATGCGGCGATCGCGACGTGGATCGTGTTGCCCTTCGCCGACACGCCGAGCTTTTCCGAGCCGACCCAGATGATCGGGCGCAGGTAGCACGACTCGAGCTTGTTCTCGCGCACGACTTCGAGCTGCGCGGCTTCGAGCGTTTCCCGGTCGAACGGCACGTCCATCTGGAAGATCTTCGCCGAATTCAGCAGACGTTTGGTGTGCTCGCGCAGACGGAAGATCGCGGTGCTGCCGTCGGCCGTCTTGTACGCACGCACGCCCTCGAAGACGCCCATGCCGTAGTGCAGCGTATGGGTCAGGACGTGGATCTTGGCGTCGCGCCAGTCGATCAGCTTGCCGTCCATCCAGATCTTGCCGTCGCGGTCGGCCATTGACATAGGATTCTCCTGGAAGCGGTGAGGTGCTGCGGGTTGTGTGCAGCGTTGAGCCGGAAAGACGCATATTTTAGCGTCATTTGGCGTCGAGCCGGTCGGTCGGCCGAGGGCCGGGGCTATAATCGTCCGGCACCGATTCCAATGACGACGGGCCGTGCCGGCGGGAGACGCCGGAGCCCGGACGAACCGCCCGCTGCGGCCCGCTTTCCCATGCTCGCTCGATTGTCCGCCACCGACCGCTTCGCGCTGATCCAGGGCGCGCGTGACTATTCCCCGACCCTGATGGCGATCCTGTCCTGGGGGCTCGTCACCGGCGTCGCGATGAGCAAGTCGGTGATGACGCTCGGGCAGGCGAGCGCGATGTCGATCTTCGTCTACGCGGGCTCGTCGCAGCTCGCGGTGCTGCCGCTCCTCGTCGCGAAGCTGCCGATCTGGACGATCCTGCTCACGGCCACGATGGTCAACCTGCGCTTCGTGATCTTCAGCGCCGGGCTTGCTCCCCATTTTTCCTACCTGCCGCTGTGGCGGCGCCTCGCGATCGGCTATTTCAACGGCGACGTGATCTACCTGCTGTTCCAGAAACAGGGCTTCGCGAACGGCCACGTGCCGGGCAAGGAGGCGTATTTCTGGGGGATGGCGCTCGCGAGCTGGGCGTCGTGGCAGGCGTCGTCGCTCGCCGGCATCCTGCTCGCGAGCTTCGTTCCCGCGAGCTGGGGGCTGGAGCTGGCCGGCACGCTCGCGCTGATCCCGATCATGGTGTCGGCGGTCGCGAACCGCTCGACGCTCGCGGCCGTCGCGGTCGCCGGCATCGTGTCGCTCGTCGCGTTCGACCTGCCGTACCGGCTCGCGCTGCCGATCGCGGTGCTGGCCGCGCTCGCGGCGGGCAGCATGGCCGATTTCTTCGTCGAACGGGCCGACTGGCGGCGCATCCGTACCGAAACCGTGCACGAGAAGGAGATCGAATGAGCGCGACCGAGATCTGGATCGTCATCGTCGGGATGACGGTCGTCACGGCCGTCACGCGCGCGCTGTTCCTGCTCGGCGGCGAACGCACCGTGCTGCCCGAGCGCGCCCAGCGCGCGCTGCGCTACGCGCCGGCCGCCGCGCTCGTCGCGGTCGTGCTGCCCGACGTGCTCGAAACGCCGGCCGGGCTGTCGTTCGCGCTGTCCAATCACCCGTTCTACGCGGCGCTCGCCGGCCTCGGCTGGTTCTTGTGGCGGCGCAGCATGCTCGGTACGATCGTCATCGGGATGCTCGTCTTCACCGTGCTGCGCCTGATCTTCTGACGAATCGCCGCGCCGGCCGGCCGGGGCCGGCCGCTGGCGCGCGCGCATTGCTGCGTTGCGGCAATGTGTCGATGGCCACGCGCGATCCCAAATAGGCGGAATTCGCCGCCGCACGGGTCAGTCTGCCGGATGGATCGGCTAGAATGCCCGTTCGAGATTTTTTACCCGTGCGCGTCATGCGAACCGCCAGCCACGGCCGCATCCGGCGCCCTTTCGCGGCAGCCCGCGCACGTCCAGCGTGAACCCCCTTTCCCCATCCACTACTTCAATCTGTTCAACATGAGCCAAGTCAAGCGTCTTACCGACCTGATCGCCGCCGGCCAGCTCGCCGGCAAGCGGGTGTTCATCCGCGCCGACCTGAACGTCCCGCAGGACGATCAAGGCAACATCACCGAAGACACGCGCGTGCGCGCGTCCGTGCCGGCCATCCAGGCCGCGCTCGACGCCGGCGCGGCCGTGATGGTCACGTCGCACCTCGGTCGTCCGACCGAAGGCGAATTCAAGCCGGAAGACTCGCTCGCGCCGGTCGCGAAGCGACTCGCCGAACTGCTCGGCCGCGACGTGCCGCTCGTCTCGAACTGGGTCGAGAACGGCGTGAACGTCGCGCCGGGCCAGGTCGTGCTGCTCGAGAACTGCCGCGTGAACAAGGGCGAGAAGAAGAATTCGGACGAGCTCGCCCAGAAGATGGCGAAGCTCTGCGACGTGTACGTGAACGACGCGTTCGGCACCGCGCACCGCGCGGAAGCGACCACCCACGGGATCGCGAAGTACGCGCCCGTCGCATGCGCGGGCCCGCTGCTGGCCGCCGAACTCGACGCGCTCGGCAAGGCGCTCGGCAACCCGGCGCGTCCGCTGGTCGCGATCGTCGCCGGTTCCAAGGTGTCGACCAAGCTGACCATTCTCAAGTCGCTGGCCGGCAAGGTCGACCAGCTGATCGTCGGCGGCGGCATCGCGAACACGTTCATGCTTGCGGCCGGCCTGTCGATCGGCAAGTCGCTCGCGGAAGCCGATCTCGTCGCCGAGGCGAAGGCGATCATCGACGAGGCGCGCGAGCGCGGCGCGTCGGTGCCGATCCCGAGCGACGTCGTCACCGCCAAGGAATTCTCGCCGACGGCAGCAGCCACGGTGAAGCAGGTCGCCGACATCGAAGCGGACGACATGATCCTCGACATCGGCCCGGATACGGCCCGCGCGCTCGCCAGCCAGCTCGAGAAGGCCGGCACGATCGTGTGGAACGGCCCGGTCGGCGTGTTCGAGTTCGACCAGTTCGGCAACGGCACCAAGACGCTCGCCGAAGCGATCGCCAAATCGTCCGCGTTCTCGATCGCGGGCGGCGGCGACACGCTCGCGGCCATCGCGAAGTACGGCATCCACGACCAGGTCAGCTACATCTCGACGGGCGGCGGCGCCTTCCTCGAGTTCCTCGAGGGGAAGAAGCTGCCGGCCGTGGAAGTGCTCGAAACGCGGGCGGCCTGAGCGTGGTGGCGCGCGCAGGGGTGACGAAGGCCGCGCGCTCCGCGAAAGCGGAGCAGCCGGCCGGCGCGGGCAAGCGCAAACGCGCGCCCGCGCGGGCGAACTCCACCCCGCGCGCACCGGCGGCCGCCGGCGACGCGGCCATGCAGCACCACGAGATTCAGAACAAAGCGATGCCGGGCGCAAGCACCGGCACGCCCCCCGGAACGGCCGCCGCTGGGCTCGCCGATTCCGGCTCTCGCAGCGTTTCACCCAGCGCATCCACCTTGATCCAGATGAGGAGTTTCATGCAGCGCGCCACCAAGATAGTCGCCACGATCGGCCCGGCTTCCAGTTCGCCGGAGATTCTGCTGCAGATGATGCAGGCGGGCCTCGACGTCGTGCGGCTCAATTTTTCGCACGGCACGGCCGACGATCACCGCCAGCGCGCCGAGATGGTGCGCGAGGCCGCCCGCAGGGTCGGCCGCGAGATCGCGATCATGGCCGACCTCCAGGGCCCGAAGATCCGCGTTGGCAAGTTCGAGAACGGCAAGACGACGCTCGTGCCGGGTCAGGCCTTCATCCTCGACGCGGGCTGCGAGCTCGGCAACGACGAGCGGGTCGGCCTCGACTACAAGGAGCTGCCGCGCGACCTGAAGCCGGGCGACCTGCTGCTGCTGAACGACGGCCTGATCGTGCTGACCGTCGAGCGCGTGCTCGGCGACGAGATTCACACGATCGTCAAGGTGGGCGGCGAGCTGTCGAACAACAAGGGGATCAACCGCCAGGGCGGCGGCCTGTCGGCGCCCGCGCTGACCGCGAAGGACATGGAAGACATCCGCACGGCGATGTCGCTCGGCGCGGATCTCGTCGCGGTGTCGTTCCCGAAGAACGCGACCGACATGGAAATGGCGCGCCAGCTCGCGAACATCGCGGGCGCGCCGTACGGCATCAAGCCGAAGATGATCGCGAAGATCGAGCGCGCGGAAGCGATTCCGGCGCTGCAGAGCATCCTCGACGCGTCCGACGGCATCATGGTCGCGCGCGGCGACCTCGCGGTGGAAGTCGGCAACGCGGCCGTGCCGGCGCTGCAGAAGCGCATGATCCGGATGGCGCGCGAGTCGAACAAGCTCGTGATCACCGCGACGCAGATGATGGAATCGATGATCCACGCGCCCGTGCCGACCCGCGCGGAAGTGTCGGACGTCGCGAACGCGGTGCTCGACGGCACCGACGCGGTGATGCTGTCGGCCGAGACGGCCGCCGGCAAGTACCCGGTCGTCACGATCGAGACGATGGCGGCCGTGTGCGTCGAGGCGGAAAAGTCGGAGCACGTCGAACTCGACAAGGATTTCCTCGACCGCACGTTCACGCGGATCGACCAGTCGATCGCGATGGGCGCGTTGTTTACCGCCTATCACCTGGGTGCCAAGGCGATCGTCGCGCTGACCGAATCGGGCGCGACCGCGCTGTGGATGTCGCGTCACTACACGCACGTGCCGATCTTCGCGCTGACGCCGCGCGTCGGCAGCGAGCGCACGATGGCGCTGTACCGTAACGTGACGCCGCTGCACGTCGACTTCAACAGCGACCGCGACTCGGCGCTGCAGGCGGCGCTCGAGATCGTCGTCAAGCAGGGCTACGTGCAGCACGGCGACATGGTCGTGCTGACCGTCGGCGAGCCGATGGGGCAGGCGGGCGGCACCAACACGCTGAAGATCGTGCGGGTCGGCGAACATTATTGAGCGCCGGCGTGCACCGGGCCGGTCCGTCGACCGGTCCGACGGCCGCCCGAACTGATCGGGCACCGTTTATTCGACGAAAGCCGCGTGGGGTTCGATGCCCCGCGCGGCTTTTTTTCTGTTTTTTGGCCGCATTGTGCCGTGCGAAGGTAACAAAATGCGAGTACGCGCCACCGGGCGGTCGGAATCGGAGGCGCTTCGCGATAAAATGCGGCTATTCGACGCTCAGCCGCGCTGTGCCGCCCCGGATTCGACGGGGAGCGAGCGCCGCGCCGGCGTCAGGGCGCACCGGTTTTCATTCCAAGGAGTTCCACAATGCCTCTCGTATCAATGCGTCAATTGCTGGACCACGCGGCAGAGCACGGTTACGGCCTGCCGGCCTTCAACGTGAACAACCTGGAGCAGGTCCAGGCGATCATGGCGGCAGCGGACCAGGTCGGCGCGCCCGTGATCATGCAGGCATCGGCCGGTGCGCGTAAGTACGCGGGCGAGCCGTTCCTGCGCCACCTGATCGAAGCGGCGGTCGAGTCGTATCCGCACATCCCGGTCGTGATGCACCAGGATCACGGCCAGTCGCCGGCGGTCTGTACGGCCGCGATCCGCAGCGGTTTCACCAGCGTGATGATGGACGGTTCGCTCGAAGCCGACGGCAAGACGGTCGCCTCGTACGAATACAACGTCGACGTGTCGCGCAAGGTCGTCGAGATGGCGCACTCGATCGGCGTGACGGTCGAAGCCGAACTCGGCGTGCTCGGCTCGCTCGAGACGATGAAGGGCGACAAGGAAGACGGCCACGGCGCGGAAGGCACGATGACCCGCGAGCAGCTGCTGACCGATCCGGAGCAGGCCGCCGACTTCGTGAAGCTCACGCAGTGCGACGCGCTCGCGATCGCGATCGGTACCTCGCACGGCGCGTACAAGTTCTCGAAGAAGCCGACGGGCGACATCCTGTCGATCCAGCGCATCAAGGAAATCCACGCACGCATCCCGAACACGCACCTCGTGATGCACGGTTCGTCGTCGGTGCCGCAGGAACTGCTGGCCGAGATCCGCGAATTCGGCGGCGACATGAAGGAAACCTACGGCGTGCCGGTCGAGGAAATCCAGGAAGGCATCAAGCACGGCGTGCGCAAGATCAACATCGACACCGACCTGCGTCTCGCGATCACCGGCGCGATCCGCCGCTACCTGTTCGAGAACCCGGGCAAGTTCGATCCGCGCGACTACCTGAAGCCCGCGCGCGAAGCGGCGAAGCAGGTCTGCGTCGACCGCTACCTCGCGTTCGGCTGCGAAGGCCAGGCCGCGAAGATCAAGCCGGTGTCGCTCGACAAGATCGCCGAACAGTACAAGTCCGGCGCGCTCGCGCAGGTCGTGCGCTGAGACTGTAGTACGATTGCCCCGCCCGGTTTCGCGCCGGGCCGGGGCTGACTGCCTTGGGGCCGGATCGGATCCGGCTCCGGCAGCCGTTCCGTCCGGCCGAACAAGGGCCGGCCGGCAACCGACGGGCGTGATCTCCCGGCGGTTCGCCGACGCATTGCAAGACCGCCGTTCCCGCCTGCCGCGGGGAACGGCGTTTCCCTTTTTGTTTGGCTCCTTATCTGCGAAAAGACGATGTCTACCCTTTACGAATCCACGCTCCGCTCGCTGCCGCTCCTCGGTCGCGGCAAGGTCCGCGACAACTACGCGGTCGGCAACGACAAGCTCCTGATCGTCACGACCGATCGCCTGTCGGCATTCGACGTGATCATGGGCGAGCCGATTCCGAACAAGGGCCGCGTGCTGAACCAGATGGCGAACTTCTGGTTCGACAAGCTCGCGCACATCGTGCCGAACCACCTGACGGGCGACACGCCGGAAGCGGTCGTCGCGGCCGACGAGGTCGAGCAGGTCAAGGGCCGCGCCGTGGTCGTCAAGCGCCTCGAGCCGATCATGATCGAGGCGGTCGTGCGCGGCTACCTGGCCGGCAGCGGCTGGAAGGAATACCAGGCGTCGGGCGCCGTGTGCGGCGTCAAGCTGCCGGAAGGCCTGCAGAACGCGCAGAAGCTGCCCGAGCCGATCTTCACGCCGGCCGCGAAGGCCGAGCTCGGCGAGCACGACGAGAACATCACGTTCGAGGAAACCGAGCGCCGCATCGGCACCGAGCTGGCCGCGACGATCCGCGACATCTCGATCCGTCTGTACAAGGAAGCAGCTGACTACGCGGCGACGCGCGGCATCATCATCGCCGACACGAAGTTCGAATTCGGCCTCGACAACCACGGCAAGCTGTACCTGATGGACGAAGTGCTGACGGCCGATTCGTCGCGCTTCTGGCCGGCCGACCAGTACCAGGTCGGCACCAACCCGCCGTCGTTCGACAAGCAGTTCGTGCGCGACTGGCTCGAGGCGCAGCCGTGGGGCAAGACCGCGCCGGCACCGGCATTGCCGGCCGACGTCGTCGAGAAGACGGCCGCGAAGTACCAGGAAGCGCTCGAGCGCATCACCGGCCAGCCGCTCGCCTGAACGAAGGAACGCACGAAATGAGTGAAGTCCAGACTGCCCACACGCACAGCGCGCCGCTCGTCGGCGTGCTGATGGGTTCGAGTTCCGACTGGGACGTGATGAAGAACGCGGTCGCGATCCTGCAGGAATTCGGCGTGCCGTACGAAGCGAAGGTCGTGTCCGCGCACCGGATGCCCGACGAGATGTTCGACTACGCGGAGAAGGCGCGCGAGCGCGGGCTGCGCGCGATCATCGCGGGCGCCGGTGGTGCCGCGCACCTGCCCGGCATGCTGGCCGCGAAAACCACGGTGCCGGTGCTCGGCGTGCCGGTCGCGAGCAAGTACCTGAAGGGCGTCGATTCGCTGCACTCGATCGTGCAGATGCCGAAGGGCGTGCCGGTCGCGACGTTCGCGATCGGCGAGGCCGGCGCCGCGAATGCCGCGCTGTTCGCGGTGTCGATCCTGTCCGGCAACTCGGTCGACTACGCGAACCGGCTCGCCGCGTTCCGCGTGCGCCAGAACGAAGCCGCGCACGCGATGGTGCTGCCGCCGCTCGCGTGACGGCGCACCGGCGGCCGCACTGCGATGCCAGCGGCCGCCTGATCCTCCCCACTGCGGCGGGCGTTGCCCGCTGCGACCGACCACTGACATGACCGCAACTCCTGATTCCGTTTCCCCGATCCTGCCCGGCGCGTGGCTGGGCATGGTCGGCGGCGGCCAGCTCGGCCGCATGTTCTGCTTTGCCGCCCAGTCGATGGGCTATCGCGTCGCCGTGCTCGATCCCGATCCGACGAGCCCCGCCGGCGCGGTCGCCGACCGTCACCTGCGCGCGGCCTACGACGACGAAGCCGCGCTCGCCGAACTGGCCGAACTGTGCGATGCCGTGTCGACGGAATTCGAGAACGTGCCGGCCGCGAGCCTCGATTTCCTCGCACGCACGACGTTCGTCGCGCCGGCCGGCCGCTGCGTCGCGGTCGCACAGGACCGGATCGCGGAGAAGCGTTTCATCGAGGCGTCGGGCGTGCCGGTCGCGCCGCACGTCGTGATCGAATCGGCGGCGGCGCTCGCCGCGCTCGACGATGCCGCGCTCGACGCGGTGCTGCCGGGCATCCTGAAGACGGCGCGCCTCGGCTACGACGGCAAGGGCCAGGTGCGCGTGAGCACCGCGCGGGAAGCGCGCGACGCGCATGCGTCGCTCGGCGGCGTGCCGTGCGTGCTCGAGAAGCGCCTGCCGCTGAAATACGAAGTGTCCGCGCTGATCGCGCGCGGCGCGGACGGCCGCTCGGCCGCGTTCCCGCTCGCGCAGAACGTGCATCACAATGGCATCCTCGCGCTGACGGTCGTGCCGGCGCCGGCCGCCGATGCCGCGCGCGTCGAGGAGGCGCAGCAGGCAGCCGTGCGGATCGCCGATACGCTCGGCTACGTCGGCGTGCTGTGCGTCGAATTCTTCGTGCTGGAAGACGGCTCGTTCGTCGCGAACGAAATGGCGCCGCGCCCGCACAACTCCGGCCACTACACGGTCGATGCGTGCGCAACGAGCCAGTTCGAGCAGCAGGTGCGCGCGATGACGCGCATGCCGCTCGGCAACCCGCGCCAGCATTCGCCCGCCGCGATGCTGAACATCCTCGGCGACGTGTGGTTTCCGAACGGTGCGGCCGAGGCAGTCACGCCGCCGTGGGACACGGTCGCCGCGATGCCGGCCGCGCACCTGCACCTGTACGGCAAGGAAGAAGCGCGCGTCGGCCGCAAGATGGGTCATGTGAACTTCACGGCCGAGACGCGCGACGACGCGGTTGCCGCGGCCACCGCGTGCGCGCAGCTGCTGCGCGTGCCGCTCGACTGAGGCACCGGCCGATGTCCATCGATCTCCCGAACACCGTGACGCCCGCGCAGATCGACGCGGCTGCCGCGCTGCTCGACGCGGGGCAACTCGTCGCATTCCCGACCGAAACCGTGTACGGGCTCGGCGGCGACGCGGCGAATCCCGAGGCCGTCGCGCGCATCTATGCGGCGAAAGGGCGGCCGGCGAACCATCCGGTGATCGTGCATCTGCCGCCCGGCGGCGACCCGGGCTACTGGGCCGACGACCTGCCGGCCGATGCGCAGGCGCTGATCGATGCATTCTGGCCGGGCCCGCTGACGCTGATCCTGAAGCGTCATGCGCGCATTCCGGATGCCGTGAGCGGCGGCCAGGATTCGGTCGGCCTGCGCTGTCCGTCGCATCCGGTCGCGCAGGCGCTGCTGGCCGCATTCAGCGCGCGGCGCGGCGGCCACGGCGGCGTCGCCGCGCCGTCCGCGAACCGCTTCGGCCACGTGAGCCCGACCACCGCTCAACATGTGCGCGAAGAATTCGGCGACACCGTGCACGTGCTCGACGGCGGTCCGTCGGAAGTCGGCATCGAATCGACGATCCTCGACCTGTCGCGCGGTTTTCCGGCGCTGCTGCGCCCGGGCCACGTGACGCCGCAGCAGATCGCCGACGTGCTCGGCCGCGCGCCGCGCCTGCCCGACGGCAGCGATGCGACCGCGCCGCGCGCGTCCGGCACGCTGAAGGCGCATTACGCGCCGCGCACGCCGCTCGCGCTGCTGCCGTTCGACGCGCTCGAGCCGCTGCTCGCGGCCGCGCAGACCGACGGCGAACGCGTCGCGCTCGTCGCGCGCGCGTCGCGCGCGGGACGCTGGGCGCAGGCCGACGGCGTGCATTTCGTCGCGGCGCCGGAAGATCCGCAGGCATATGCGCGCGATCTGTACGGGATGCTGCGCGCGCTCGATCGTGCGCAGGTCGCCCGCATTCTCGTCGAGAAGCTGCCCGAGACCGTCGAGTGGATCGCGGTCAACGATCGTCTCGGTCGTGCGGCCGCGGCGTTCGAAGCGCGCGACTGACGCGGCTTTCCGACGCCGTCCGCTCCGGAATGAAACAACGCCCGACCGGCGAACCGGTCGGGCGTTATTGTTTGCGCGCGTGGCGGGCGGCTTATTTGCCGACGCCCGAAGCCGCGATCTGCTTCTCCACGAACTGTGCGAACAGCGCGTGCAGGCGCGTCGTCGGGTGGACCGTGTCGGCGAACATGTAGGTCTGGTCCGCGTTCGGGACCGTGTAGGTCTGCGGCGAGCAGAACAGCGACGAGCCGAATGCGGTCGCGTTCGCGACGCCGTACTGCGTCGCGGCCGCGACCATCGCCTTCAGGTTGCACGCGGTGTCGGTGTTCGACACGCTGAAGCCGTTCGCCTGGTAGTTGGCCGCGATGCCGTCCTGCCACGTGAACGTGTCGAGCAACGCGACCTTCGTCGTGTCGACCTTCAGCGCAGCCAGCGTGCCGGCGAGCGTCTGGTTGAACAGCCCCGACAGTTGCGTGAACGCGGCCTGCGTCTGCGCGCCGCCCTGCAGCGCGAGCGGCGTGCCGCCGATGTCCGGCACGTTCGACACGTACACGTGCGCCGCGCCCGCCGCGACGATCTGCTGGACGATCCCGCCGAGCTGCTGCGCGGCCAGGCCGATCGCCTGCGCCGCCGCGAGTTGCGCGGCCGGCGTGTTGCCTTGCGCCTGCGCGACCTGCGCCTGGTAGAAGATGTCGTTCGCGCCGCCGTTGACCAGCACGATCTGGCCGGCGTTGAAGCTGCCGTGCTGCGTCAGGTACTGCTTGACCTGATCGGCGATCGGCGTCGTGGTCGCCTGCGCGTAGTCGGCGTTCGGCACGCTCGCGTCCGCGTGGCCGATGCCCGGCTGCAGCGTCACGCGCGAGCCGCCCTGTGCATAGCCGAGGCCGCCCGTCGCCTGCAGCGGAATGCCGAAGCCGCCCTGGTTCGCGGGCTGCAGCGTGTCGCCGTAGTACTGCGCGACATCCTGGGTCCACACCTGGCCGGGGTTGGTCGTGAAGCGGCCGCCGCCGAAGCCGAGCTTGATCTGCGAGTAGGTGCCGGCGTCCGACAGGCTGTCGCCGAACGATACGATCTGCATCTTCACGCCGGACGGCGGCGTGTTCGACGCGCTGCTGCTGTTGTTGTCGTCACCGCCGCCGCATGCGGCGAGCAAGGCGAGCGCGGCGCCCGCGATCGCGACTTGCGCGGTGCGCAGCAGGCGTTGGCGGTTGCGCGACGGAGTGTGTTGTCGTGACTGCATCGATGGATCTCCTCGTAGATATGGCCTGATGTATTGTGCATCTGCCGCGCGTCTCCTCCGGTACTGGCTGCGCGGCGGCCGTTGGCTGAAGCGGATTATTGGTCGCGCACGGCCGCGAGCGGCGTGGTGCGCGGATCGTGGTTTGCGGCCTCGGCGATCTGCGCATGATAAGCGCTCGCCCATTCGGGCGGGCCGAAAATCGCGCGCAGCTTGTTGCGCCATCCATGGACGCGCAACGCGTCGGCCGCCATCGACACCCACTCGTGAAACGTCGCGACGAGCGGGTTGTTCGAGCCGAGCGGCTCGACGATTCCGAATTGCGGCGGATCGTCGGGCGACTCCTCGACGTAGCTGCCGAACAGGCGATCCCAGATCACGAGCACACCTGCGTAATTGCGGTCGATGTAGCGCGGGTTGCGTGCATGGTGCGCGCGATGGATCGACGGCGTGTTGAGCACGTATTCGAGCCAGCCGAGCTTGCCGATCGCCTGCGTATGCACGAAGAACTGGAACGCGAGGTTGATCAGCACGACGCCGACGATCTGCTGCGGCGGAAAGCCGAGGAACGCGAGCGGCAGCCAGAACGCCCACATGCCCGCGACGGGATACATCAGGCTCTGCCGGAACGCGGTCGAGAAATTCATCCGCTCGGACGAGTGGTGCACGACGTGCGCGGCCCACAGCCAGCGCACGCGATGGCTCGCGCGATGGAACCCGTAGTAGAGGAGATCCTGGCCGACGAACAGCACGGCGAACGACAGCCAGCCGTCGTGCCACGTGAACAGCCGGAAATGTGCGTAGCAGTACGCATAAACGGGGATCACGAACAGCCACGCGAGCTTGTCGGCGGCCTGGTGCATCAGCGCGAGCGCCGCATTGCACAGCGTGTCGCCCCACGCATAGAGATGATCCTGCGCGCGCGTGCGGGCGAGGTGCCAGGCCTCCCACGCGATGCAGAGCAGGAAGACGGGCGCCAGCGCGAGCAGAAGCAATTCGACGTCGAATCGCATGGACGTGTCTCCTCCTTTCCCCTGCAAGCCGTGAGGCCGGGCGTATGGCCCGTTGTAGATATCGGTCAGGCCAACAGCCTACGCAATCGGCACGCGCTAGGCGAGGGGGTAGCGTAGAGGGTTCCCTCTGAGCGGCCCAAACCGGTCGCTTCGCGCCAGGCCGCCGAGGGGGCGTCGTGCGGGGCGGAAAACCTGGGGGCGGCCCGGCGTTTTCTTGAGGACAGGGTTTCTACGGAAGCCATGCGGAACGGGGCCGCGCGGTGCGGCCCCGTTTCATGGGCACGGCTGGCGGGCGCTGCGCGGCGCGCCGGCGGCCGGGACCGTTTCAAACCGCGCGGCGAGAACGCCCGGGGTGCGGGGCGCCCCGACATGTGGCGCCGCCCGCGATCGACGCAAGCCGGCAGCGCGGCATGCGTGCGCCGCTTCGCGGCGCGTGCGTCGTCAGTGCGCGCCCGCGTAGATCCATTCGAGCAGCGTGTCGTGCGCGGCACGCGCGCCTTCGGCGCGATCGTCGTTGATGAAGCTGACGACGATGTAGCTCTGCCCGTCGGCGCCCGCGACGTAGCCCGCGATCGCGCGCACGTCGCGCAGCGTGCCGGTCTTGATGTGCGCGTTGCCGAGCACGCCGGCGTTGGTGAGACGGTTCTTCATCGTGCCGTCGATGCCGGCGATCGGCAGCGAATCGATGAACGCCTGCGCGACGGGGCTCGCGTTCGCCGCCTGCAGCAGCGCGGCGAGCGACTGCGCGCTCACGTGTTCTTCGCGCGACAGGCCCGAGCCGTTCTCGAGGTCGAGGTCGGGCATCGCGATCCCGCTCTTCTGCAGGAACGCGCGAATCGCGCGACTCGACTGCTCGGGCGTCGCGGGCGGCTTGCCGGCGACCGCGCCGATCGTCAGGAACAGGTTGCGCGCCATCACGTTGTTGCTGAACTTGTTGATGTCGTAGACGATGCTGCCGAGCACGGGGCTGTGATGGACCGCGAGCGGCCGTGCGGTGGTTGGCACCTTGCCTTCGCTGACGGGGCCCGCGATCGTGCCGCCGTCCTGCTGCCACAGCGCGAGGAAGCCGCGTGCGAAGAACGTCGTGTGATCGAGGATCGCGAGGTTCGTGGTGTGCGCGCCGCAGCGCAGCGGATAGTCGCCGGCGAACGAGGCGGTCATTATGCCGCCGCCGCCCGCCGACAACGTCGGACGCGCGGCCGCGGCCGCCGCGCCGCACGACCCGGTGCCTTCGACCAGCTGGTTGTCGATCGACAGGTTCGCGAGCGGCGGCAGCACGTCGACGGCGATCTTGCCGTCGTCGCCCGGCGTCACCGTGAACGACACGGCCTTGAACGCATACAACAGCGGATCGGGGCCGACGTTGTACGGCGCGCTCACGTCGTCGTCGAACGACGGCAGGTCGCGTGTCGACGCGGCGAAATAGCTCTTGTCGAGCACGAGGCCGCCGGCCACGCGCTTGATGCCCGCCTTGCGGATCTTGTCGACGAGGTCGATCAGTTCCTCCGGTACGAGCTTCGGATCGCCGGTGCCCTTGATGTAGAGGTTGCCCTGCAGCGTGCCGTCCGGATCGACCGGGCCGTCCGCGTACGCGGTGGTGCGCCAGCGGAAGTCGGGGCCGAGGATCGACAGCCCCGAGAAGGTCGTGACGAGCTTCATCGTCGACGCCGGCATCATCGGCCGGCTCGCGTTCCACGCGATCAGCGGCTCGGGATCGCCGACGCGCTCGACGACGACGCTCATCGCCGAGGCCGGCACCTTCGCCCGCTGCAGTGCGACGAGCACGGACGCCGGCAGGCCGGCCGCCCGCGCGGCGGGCGACACCACGGCGGTCTTGCGCGCTTCCTTGTGGGACTTCTTGCGGGCCTGCGCGGACGGTGCGAACGCAAGGGCCGTGCAGGTGGCGACGACGGCGGCCGCCCGCAGGAAGGGGCGGGCGCGGGGGGCGAACCGGGCGGAAAAATCGGAAATCGGCATGGGCGAATACGGGAAAAGCATCGGGCTCGGGCAGGGCGCGCGCGGCGCCGGAGCGCACATTGTAGAGACAAGTGCGCACACGCCCCTTGCAATCCGCCTTTCTGTTGCATTGCAGGCGGCGCACCCGATTCGCGGCGCTACAATGGTCGCCATGTCTTACTCGTCAGATGGGTTCCGGTTCCGATGCGGATTCTGCTTGTTGAAGACGATCGAATGATCGCCGAGGGCGTACGCAAGGCGTTGCGCGCCGACGGCTTCGCGGTCGACTGGGTGCAGGACGGCGACGCCGCGCTCACGGCGCTCGGCGGCGAGACGTACGACCTGCTGCTGCTCGACCTCGGCCTGCCGAAGCGCGACGGCATCGACGTGCTGCGCACGCTGCGCGCGCGCGGGCAGTCGCTGCCGGTGCTGATCGTCACCGCGCGCGATGCGGTGGCCGATCGCGTGAAGGGGCTCGACGCGGGCGCCGACGACTACCTCGTCAAGCCGTTCGACCTCGACGAACTGGGCGCGCGGATGCGCGCGCTGATCCGCCGCCAGGCGGGGCGCAGCGAGTCGCTGATCCGCCACGGCGCGCTGACGCTCGACCCCGCGTCGCACCAGGTGACGCTCGACGGCGCGCCCGTCGCGCTGTCCGCGCGCGAGTTCGCGCTGCTCGAGGCGCTGCTCGCGCGGCCCGGCGCGGTGCTGTCGAAAAGCCAGCTCGAGGAAAAGATGTACGGCTGGGGCGAGGAGATCGGCAGCAACACGGTCGAGGTCTACATCCACGCGCTGCGCAAGAAGCTCGGCTCGGACCTGATCCGCAACGTGCGCGGGCTCGGCTACATGGTCGTCAAGGAAAGCTGACGCGTGCGGTCGATTCGTCATCAACTACTGATCTGGCTGCTCGCGATCGTCGTCGCGGGCGTGGGCGCCGCGGGCTGGCTGATCTACCGGCAGGCGCTCGCCGAAGCGAACGAGCTGTTCGACTACCAGCTGCAGGAAATCGCCGCGGCGCTGCCGTCCGAGCCGTTTTCGCAGGTGTTCGGTTCGCGCACCAACGGCGACGAAGGCATCGTGATCCAGATCTGGAACCGCAACGGCGTGCTGATGTACTTCTCGCATCCGCGCGCGCCGATCGCGCCGCGCGCGGAACTCGGCTTCTCGACCGAGCGCACCGATCGCGGCGAATGGCGCGTGTACGGCGCGATCGTCGGCGACAACGTCGTGCAGCTCGCGCAGCCGCTGTCGGTGCGCAACCGGCTCGCGGCGAACGTCGCGCTGCGCACGCTGTGGCCGCTGATCGTGCTGCTGCCGTTTCTCGGCGCGGCGGTCTGGATGATCGTCGGGCAAGGGCTCGCGCCGCTCGAGCGCCTCACGCGCGCGGTCGAGGCGCGCCGGCCGGAAGCGCTCGATCCGTTGCCCGATGCGCGCCTGCCGCTCGAGGTGCAGCCGCTTGTGCGCGCGCTGAACGGGCTGCTCGCGCGGCTCGCGGCCGCGCTCGACACGCAGAAGGCCTTCGTCGCCGATGCCGCGCACGAGCTGCGCACGCCGCTCGCGGCCGTGCAGATCCAGGCGCAGCTCGTCGCGCGCGCGAAGGACGACGCTTCGCGCCGCGAGGCGCTCGCCGATCTGCAGGACGGCGTCACGCGCGCGACGCGCCTCGCCGAGCAACTGCTCGCGCTGGCGCGCGCCGAACCGGACGGCGCGACGATGCGCGAGCCGGTCGACCTGCAGGCGCTGCTGGTCGAATGCGTGGCCGCGCATGCACCACTCGCGCAACGGCACAGCATCGATCTCGGCTTCGAGGAGACGCGCGCGGCGACCGTCGTCGCGGACGTCGGCGCGCTGCGCGTGATGTTCGGCAACCTGCTCGACAACGCGGTGAAGTACACGCCGGACGGCGGCCGCATCGACGTGTCGCTGACGCGCGACGCGGCCGGCCGCGCGTGCGTGCAGATCGGCGACAGCGGCCCCGGCATCCCGGCCGAAGAGCGCGAGCGCGTGTTCGACCGCTTCTACCGCGACAGCTCCGCGCGGGCGCGGGCCGACGTGTCGGGCAGCGGGCTGGGGCTCGCGATCGTCAAGCGCGTGGCGGCTCAGCAGGGCGCGACCGTGACGCTCGGCGACGCGGCCGCGGGCGGCCTGCTCGTGAGCGTCGTGTTCCGCGATGCCGAGCTGCCGCAGCCGGCGCCGCAGGCGTCCGAATCCGTATGACGAACGGCACACCGCGCGGGCGCCGCGCGGTAGCGGCGGCCTAAGCCCCGCTTAAGGTCGATTAAGCCTCCTTTAAGTCAGCGTCGTTACGCTGCGTCCTAACAACGAGGAGGTCCTACGATGAACACCCGATTCCTTGCGCGCGGCGCCGTCGCGGTCGCCGTGGCGGCCGCCCTGTCCGCCGGTTATGTCGCGGGCACCCGCCGCGCCGATCCGCAGATCATCACGCCCGCGCAGGCCGCCGCGCTGATGCCGGCCGAGGCCGCGGCGAAGACCGGCATTCCCGATTTCTCCGGGCTGGTCGAAACCTACGGCCCGGCGGTCGTGAACATCAGCGCAAAGCACGTCGTGAAGCAGGTGTCGCGGCGCGTGCCGCAGCCGCAGCTGCCGATGGATCCGAGCGATCCGTTCTACCAGTTCTTCAAGCACTTCTACGGCCAGGTGCCGGGCATGGGCGGCGACACGCAGCCGGACGACCAGCCGAGCGCGAGCCTCGGGTCGGGATTCATCGTCAGCTCGGACGGGTACATCCTCACCAATGCGCACGTGATCGACGGCGCGAACGTCGTTACGGTCAAGCTGACCGACAAGCGCGAGTACAAGGCGAAGGTCGTCGGCGCCGACAAGCAGTCCGACGTGGCGGTGCTGAAGATCGACGCGAGCGGCCTGCCGACCGTGAAGATCGGTGACCCGGCACAGAGCAAGGTCGGCCAGTGGGTCGTCGCGATCGGTTCGCCGTACGGCTTCGACAACACGGTCACGTCCGGCATCATCAGCGCGAAATCGCGCGCGCTGCCCGACGAGAACTACACGCCGTTCATCCAGACCGACGTGCCGGTGAACCCCGGCAACTCGGGCGGCCCGCTGTTCAACCTGCAGGGCGAGGTGATCGGCATCAACTCGATGATCTACTCGCAGACGGGCGGCTTCCAGGGCCTGTCGTTCGCGATCCCGATCAACGAGGCGATCAAGGTCAAGGACGAGCTCGTGAAGACCGGCCACGTGAGCCGCGGTCGCCTCGGCGTCGCCGTGCAGGGGCTGAACCAGACGCTCGCGAGCTCGTTCGGACTGCAGAAGCCGGACGGCGCGCTCGTCAGCTCGGTCGACCCGAATGGCCCGGCCGCGAAGGCCGGCCTGCAGCCGGGCGACGTGATCCTCGCGGTCAACGGCTCGCCGGTGGCCGACTCCACGTCGCTGCCCGCGCAGATCGCGAACCTGAAGCCGGGCTCGAAGGCCGACCTGCAGGTGTGGCGCGACAAGTCGACGAAGTCGATCAGCGTGACGCTCGGCGCGATGACCGACGCGAAGCTGGCATCGAACGACGGCGGCCCCGTCGAGCAGGGGCGCCTCGGCGTCGCGGTGCGTCCGCTCACGCCGCAGGAGCGCAGTGCCGCCAACCTGTCGCACGGGCTGATCGTGCAGCAGGCCGGTGGGCCGGCAGCCAGCGCGGGCATCCAGCCCGGCGACGTGATCCTCGCGGTCAACGGCCGCCCGGTCACGAGCCCCGAGCAGTTGCGCGACGCGGTCAAGGGAGCAGGCAACAGTCTTGCTCTCCTGATCCAGCGGGATAATGCACAGATCTTCGTGCCGGTCGACCTGAGCTGACCGGCGGCCGTTGCGGGCCGGCCTGGCCGGCCCCGACGGGCGTCGCCGGCGTTCGGCCCGTGGTGCTGTGTTCCGACCCGAAAGGAGGGAGCCATGCAATATCTACGCAACGTGTCCCGATTTGCCGTCGCGGCGGCGCTGGCCGCCGGCTTCGCCGCCGCCGTGCCCGGCGCGTACGCGCAATCGGACGGCTTGCCCGCGGCGAGCCAGCAGGGCGATGTCAGCTACGTGTCGGGCGGCATCGGCAAGGATCAATCGACGGCATTCGAGAGCAACGAGGCGGCGTGGCCGCTGGCGCTGCGGTTCACCGGCAAGGGCGGCGAATACCTGGCCGACGTCCATGTGCGGATCGTCGACGGCAAGGGCACCGAGCTGCTGGCGACGGACGCGCGCGGGCCGTACATGCTCGTGAAGCTGCCGCCGGGGCGCTACACCGTGCACGCGTCGTACCAGGGCAGCGACGAATCGCGCGCGGTCACGGTCGGCGCGAAGGGCGGCGCGAAGGTCGCGTTTCAGTGGAGTGCGCAGTAGCGCGTCGCGCGCAGGCCCGGCCGGGCCGCGCAATCGGGCCCAGTTTCGCCCATAATGAAGGCCACGGCACTTGTGCCGTGGCTTTTTCGTTTCCGGCCCGCGGCTTGCGCGCCGGGACCGCCGCCCGGAGGAGAAACGATGTCCGATGCCGCCGACCCTCGCCTCGAAATCGTGCCGAACCGCCATCGCGTGCGCGTGATCCATCGCGGCATCACGTATGCCGATTCGCACGGCGCGCTGACCGTGCGCGAAACGGGCCTGCCGGATATCCATTACCTGCCGCGCGGCGACGTGAACATGCACCGGCTCGTGAAGTCGAGCGTCACGACGGACTGTCCGCTGAGGGGCCGGGCCGTGTATTTCGACCTGCAGACCGAAGACGGCGTGATCGAGAACGCCGCATGGAGTTACGAGGAACCGGGGGCGACCGCGTCCGCGCTTGCGCACTACGTCGCCTTCGACGTCGCACGGGTCGACAGTCTCGTCGAGACGTCCTGATGCGGCGCGTGTTCATCGGGGAGGCATCATGGAACTGAACGACACGTTACGCGTACCGCTCGCGCCGGCCGTCGTGCGGGCGGCGCTCGAGGATCTCGCGCTGCTGCGGGCGAGCTTCGATCATTGCGAATCGTTCGTGAAGCTCGCGCGCGGCGAGTTCGCGCTGACCATCACGGTGCCGCTCGGCCCGCTGCGCGCGCGCTACGACGTGCGTGCGCATTCGGCGAGCGAGCAGGGCGACGCGGAAGGGCAGCCGCGCCGCGTGCTCAACTTCAAGGCGCGGGCCGACGGCCTCGGCGCGCTGCGCGGGCAGGTCGAGCTCGTGCTGCGGCCGGACGATGACGACACGGCCGAGACGTGCATCGAATACGTGGTGTGGGCGACGGCGAGCGGGCCGCTCGCCGAGCTGCCGGCGCGGCAGATCGAGAACGCGCTGCACGAGTGGACGGACGATTTCTTCCGCGAATTCTGCGCGGTCGTGCAGGCGAAGCACGGTCTCGTGCCGAACCGCGCGCGCTCGAGCCCGCAGCGTCGCCAGCATGTGTTCCTGCGGCCGGCGTCGCTGATGGCCGCGGCGAAGCGTCCGCTGCCGCCGCACCTCGGCGGGGCGCTCGGCGGCCGCGCCGCGAGCGCCGTGCATCATCGCGAATCGGGTCCGCTGCCCGTCTGGGCGTGGGCCGCGATCGTCGTGTTCGTGGCGCTGCTGCTGTACGCGGCGCGCTGGATCAACGGCACCTGAGCGCCTGCGCGCGCCGCCGCGCTGTCTCATTGTCCGGCCGGTCGCCGGCCGTTCGTCGGCGGTGCGGCCGCCGCTAGCGTCGGGCGTCGGGCCCGGCGCCGCGAAATTCCCGCCGATATGCCGACGGCGACGTGCCGAGCGCGCCCGCGAAATGCTGGCGCAGCGACACGCTCGAGCCGTAGCCGGCCGCTTGCGCGATCGCGTCGATCGATTGTCCGGTGGTTTCCAGCAGATGCTGCGCGCGCGTGAGCCGCTCGGCCTGCAGCCACGCGGTGACGGTCGTGCCCGTCGCCTGGCGGAAGTGGCGCGTGAAGGTGCGCCGGCTCATCAGCACGCGTTCTGCGAGCGAATCCACACTGTGCGCGACGTCGAGATGCGCGCGCACCCAGTCGAGCAGGCCCGCGAGGCGCGCGTCGCGCGGATGCGCGGCGACCGGCTGCGGCACGTATTGCGCCTGGCCGCCCTGGCGGTGCGGCGGGATCACGAGACGCCGCGCGATCCGGTTCGCGGCGTCCGAGCCGAAGCGCCGCCGCACGACGTGCAGGCAGCAGTCGAGCCCCGCGGCCGTGCCGGCCGACGTCATCAGGTTGCCGTCGTCGACGTACAGCACGTCGGGGTCGAGCTTCACGCGCGGAAAGCGCTGCGCGAAGTCGTCGGCCCACGCCCAGTGTGTCGTGGCCGGGCGCCCGTCGAGCAGCCCGGCCGCGGCGAGCACGTACGCGCCGAGGCACAGGCCGACCACCTGCGCGCCGCGCGCGGCGGCCGCGCGTACCGCATCGACCAGCACGTCCGGCGGCGCTTCGTCGGGATCGCGCCATGCCGGCACGATCACGATGTCCGCGTCGTCGAGCGCGTCGAGCCCGTAAGGCGCGGTGATCGTGAAGCCGCCCGTCGTCGACAGCGGGCCGCGCTCGGCCGAGCACACGCGGCACTCGAACGCGGGCATCGCGGCCGCATCGCGCTCCTTGCCGAACACGACGGACGGCACCGACAGGTGGAACGGGCTGATGCCGTCGTACGCGATCACGGCGACGACGGTCGAGGCGGGGGCAACGGACGACGCAGCGGCGCGCATGACGGGCTCCGGGGTGGCGATGGCCCGATTCTATCGAAGAATGGCTATCGGGCCACTGTCCGCCGGCGCGATGCAATCCGACAATGCATCGCATCGCGCTGCTGTCCGCCCCGTTCCGGAGCGGGGCGGCGCGGCCGAACCCGGAGCCTGCCATGTCGAACGCCGTATCGTCTTCCGCTTCCCGCCGTGCCCTGATCGTGATCGATGTCCAGAACGAATACGTGACCGGCAACCTGCCGATCGAATATCCGCCCGTCGACGCGTCGCTGGCGAACATCGGCCGCGCGATCGACGCCGCGCACGCGGCCGGCGTGCCGGTGATCGTCGTCCAGCACGTCGCGCCGGCGGGCGCGCCGATCTTCGCACCGGGCACCGACGGTGTCGCGCTGCATCCGGTCGTCGCCGACCGGCCGTATGCGCACCTCGTCGTGAAGGCGCAGGCCAGTTCGTTCGCCGGCACCGATCTCGCCGCGTGGCTCGACGCGCACGGCATCGATACGCTCGCGGTCGCCGGCTACATGACGCACAACTGCAATGCGTCGACGGTCTATCACGCGGCCCACGCGGGGCTCGCCGTCGAATACCTGGCGGACGCGACCGGCGCGTTGCCGTACGCGAACGAAGCGGGCGCGGCGAGCGCCGAAGAGATTCACCGCGCGTACACGGTGGTGTTCCAGTCGAATTTCGCGGCCGTGATGTCGACCGACGCATGGATCGCGGGACTCGGCGGCGCGGCGATGCCGACGCGCGATTCGGTGGCCGCGTCGAACCGGCGGGCCCGCGCGCAACGCGCGAAGGCGGCCTGAGCCGGTCAGTCGCCCGTCTTCAGCATCGCCGGGCTGTAACGCATCATGTCGAAGCAGCCGTCGACGAGCTGTTCCGCATGCTGCTCGGCGTCGATCTCGTCGGGCAGCATCAGCATGTCGCGCACGAAACCGCTGACGAGCGTGTGCAGCATCAGCGTCGCGCGCCACGTGTCGAGCCGCTCGGGCAGCAGCTTGAGCCGCACGGCGCCCGCGAGATCGGCATCGATCGCGTGCAGCGCCTCGCTCATCCCCGCGCGGTTGCGCTGCAGCAGCGGCTCCATGTCCGCGACGTACTCGCACTTCATGAACAGGATGCTGAACACGCGCCGCAACTGCGAGTCGCGCTGCACGCCGAGCAGGCACCAGATCAGGATCTTGCGGATCTTCTCCAGCGGATTGCCGCCGGGCGCATCGAGCGGCATCCGCTTGAGTTCGTCGATCGGCAGGAACACGCGGTCGAACATCGCGTCGAACAGCTCGCTCTTGTTCGCGAAATGCCAGTAGATCGCGCCGCGCGTCACGCCGGCGTGATGGGCGATGTCCGCGAGCGACGTGTGCGACACGCCCTTCTCGAAGAACACGTGTTCGGCGGCGTCGAGAATGCGGTTGCGCGTCTCGAGCGCCTCCTCCTTGGTGCGTCTGACCATGTGCAGGCCTGAATGGATCGATCGTAGGTGAATATAGGGTCCGTAACCCTCGTCGCGGCTGTGCGGACGGGCTATGCTTGCGACTGGTAATAATTCGTAAGACTTGGCGGTTGGCGACGGACGAGCGGGCTTTTTACATACATTCGTGAATGTATATACAATACCACCCTACGATCGAATGACCAAAGTGGCAATCAGTTAATATCCCACTCTGCTGATTCCCGCCAAAGTACCAGTCCGCAGTTCGCGGCATCTCGTCGGCATGGAGGTCTCGTGCCGACTTGCTGTATCCAGTAGTCCAGTAATTCAGGTGTTCGATCTGCGCCGCGAGGCGCATCCGTGTGGCGCTCCGTCCGTGCGCCGCACTCATTCCATTGGTTACACACAGAGGTCGCTCCATGCGCGTCGAACGGGTTCCATACCGCTTGATCACTGTCGCGGCAGCCGCGGTTTTCCTGGCTGCATGCGGAAAAAAAGAATCGGCACCGCCGCCGCAAACGCCGGAAGTCGGCGTCGTCACCGTCCAGCCGCAAGCCGTGCCGGTCTACAGCGAACTGCCGGGCCGTACCAGCGCATTCCTCGTTGCGCAGGTCCGCGCGCGGGTCGACGGCATCGTGCTGCGCCGTGAATTCACCGAAGGCACCGACGTCAAGGCCGGCCAACGTCTGTACAAGATCGATCCGGCGCCGTACCTCGCTGCATTGAACAGCGCGAAGGCGACGCTCGCGAAGGCGCAGGCGAACCTCGTCACGCAGAACGCGCTGGTCGCGCGCTACAAGGTGCTGGTGGCCGCGAACGCGGTCAGCAAGCAGGACTACGACAACGCGGTGGCCACCCAAGGGCAGGCCGCGGCGGACGTCGCGGCCGGCAAGGCGGCGGTCGACACCGCGCAGATCAATCTCGGCTACACGGATGTGGTCTCGCCGATCACCGGCCGCGTCGGCATTTCGCAGGTGACGCCGGGCGCGTACGTGCAGGCGAGCCAGGCGACGCTGATGTCGACGGTGCAGCAGCTCGATCCGGTCTATGTCGACCTGACGCAGTCGAGCCTCGACGGGCTGAAGCTGCGCCAGGACGTGCAGAGCGGCCGCCTGAAGACGAGCGGCCCGGGCGCGGCGAAGGTGTCGCTGATCCTGGAAGACGGCAAGACGTACTCCGAAGCCGGCAAGCTGCAGTTCTCCGACGTGACGGTCGACCAGGCCACCGGCTCGGTGACGATCCGCGCGGTCTTCCCGAACCCGGGCCGCGTGCTGCTGCCGGGGATGTTCGTGCGCGCACGGATCGAGGAAGGCGTGAACGAGAACGCGTTCCTGGTGCCGCAGATCGGCGTCACGCATGACCAGAAGGGCCAGGCGATCGCGATGGTGGTGAACGCGAGCAACAAGGTCGAGCCGCGTCCGCTGAAGACGGCGGGCATGCGCGGCCAGGACTGGATCGTCGAAGGCGGTCTGCAGGCGGGCGACCACGTGATCGTGCAGGGGGGCGAGAAGGTGCGTCCGGGCGCGACCGTGAAGTCGGTGGAGGCACAACTCGCACCGGCGGCCGGTGCCGCATCGGGTGTCGCCGCTGCCACCGCCGCGCCGGCTGCCGCCGGTTCCGGCGCCGCCGCCGCGTCCGGCGCCGCCGCATCGGGCGCAGCGCCGGCGAGCGCCGCCGCTGCTTCGAGCGCGCAATAACAGGGAGCCTGTTTCATGGCAAAGTTTTTTATCGATCGCCCGATCTTCGCGTGGGTGATCGCCATCATCCTGATGCTGGCCGGGGTTGCGGCGATCTTCACGCTGCCGATCGCGCAGTATCCGACGATCGCGCCGCCATCGATCCAGATCACCGCGAACTACCCGGGCGCTTCCGCGAAGACGGTGGAAGACACGGTGACGCAGGTGATCGAGCAGCAGATGAGCGGTCTCGACAACTTCCTGTACATGTCGTCGACGAGTGACGACTCGGGCAACGCCACGATCACGCTGACGTTCGCGCCGGGCACCAACGCCGACATCGCGCAGGTCCAGGTGCAGAACAAGCTGTCGCTCGCGACGCCGGTTCTGCCGCAGGTCGTGCAGCAGCTCGGTCTGTCGGTGACGAAGTCGAGCAGCAGCTTCCTGCTGGTGCTCGCCTTCAACTCCGAAGACGGCAGCATGAACAAGTACGACCTCGCGAACTTCGTGGCGTCGCACGTGAAGGATCCGATCAGCCGGTTGAACGGCGTCGGTACCGTCACGCTGTTCGGCTCGCAGTACGCGATGCGGATCTGGCTCGACCCGACCCGCCTGACGAACTACGGCCTCACGCCGGTCGACGTGACGAGCGCGATCACCGCGCAGAACGTGCAGATCGCGGGCGGCCAGATCGGCGGCACGCCGGCCAAGCCGGGCACCGTGCTGCAGGCGACGATCACCGAATCGACGCTGCTGCAGACGCCCGAGCAGTTCGGCAACATCCTGCTGAAGGTCAACCAGGACGGCTCGCAGGTGCGCTTGAAGGACGTCGCGCAAATCGGCCTCGGCGGCGAAAACTACAACTTCGACACGAAGTACAACGGTCAGCCGACCGCGGCACTCGGTATCCAGCTCGCGACCAACGCGAACGCGCTCGCGACCGCGAAGGCCGTGCGCGCGAAGATCGACGAGCTCGCACCGTTCTTCCCGCACGGCCTCGTCGTGAAGTATCCGTACGACACGACCCCGTTCGTGAAGCTGTCGATCGAGGAAGTGGTCAAGACGCTGCTCGAAGGTATCGTGCTCGTGTTCCTCGTGATGTATCTGTTCCTGCAGAACCTGCGGGCGACGATCATCCCGACGATCGCGGTGCCGGTCGTGCTGCTCGGCACGTTCGCGATCATGTCGCTGGTGGGCTTCTCGATCAACACGTTGTCGATGTTCGGCCTCGTGCTCGCGATCGGCCTGCTGGTGGACGATGCGATCGTGGTGGTGGAGAACGTCGAGCGCGTGATGGCGGAAGAGGGGCTGTCGCCGAAGGAGGCGACCCGCAAGGCGATGGGCCAGATCACCGGCGCACTCGTCGGCGTCGCGCTCGTGCTGTCGGCGGTGTTCGTGCCGGTCGCGTTCTCCGGCGGGTCGGTCGGTGCGATCTATCGTCAGTTCTCGCTGACGATCGTGTCGGCGATGGTGCTGTCGGTGCTGGTCGCGTTGATTCTGACGCCGGCCCTGTGCGCGACGATCCTCAAGCCGATCCCGCAGGGCCATCACGAAGAGAAGAAGGGCTTCTTCGGCTGGTTCAACCGCACGTTCAACAACAGCCGCGACAAGTACCACGTCGGCGTGCACCACGTGATCAAGCGCTCGGGCCGCTGGCTGATCATCTACCTGGTCGTGATCGTCGCGGTCGGCCTGCTGTTCGTGCGCCTGCCGAAGTCGTTCCTGCCCGATGAAGACCAGGGCCTGATGTTCGTGATCGTGCAGACGCCGTCGGGCTCGACGCAGGAAACGACCGCGAAGACGCTCGCGAACATTTCCGACTACCTGCTGAAGGACGAGAAGGAAATCGTCGAATCGGCGTTCACGGTCAACGGCTTCAGCTTCGCCGGCCGCGGCCAGAACTCGGGTCTCGTGTTCGTGCGCCTGAAGGACTACTCGCAGCGCCAGCACGCGAACCAGAAGGTCCAGGCGCTGATCGGCCGGATGTTCGGGCGCTATTCGGGCTACAAGGACGCGATCGTGATCCCGTTCAACCCGCCGTCGATTCCGGAACTCGGGACCGCCGCCGGCTTCGACTTCGAGCTGACGGACAACGCCGGTCTCGGCCACGACGCGCTGATGGCCGCACGTAACCAGCTGCTCGGGATGGCCTCGAAGGATCCGACGCTGCAGGGCGTGCGTCCGAACGGGCTGAACGATACGCCGCAGTACAAGGTCGACATCGATCGCGAGAAGGCGAATGCGCTCGGCGTGACGGCGGATGCGATCGACCAGACGTTCTCGATCGCGTGGGCGTCGAAGTACGTGAACAACTTCCTCGACACCGACGGCCGGATCAAGAAGGTGTACGTGCAGTCGGATGCGCCGTTCCGGATGACGCCGGAGGACATGAACATCTGGTACGTGCGCAACGGGTCGGGCGGGATGGTGCCGTTCAGCGCGTTCGCGACCGGTCACTGGACGTACGGTTCGCCGAAGCTCGAGCGTTACAACGGCGTGTCGGCGATGGAAATCCAGGGTCAGGCCGCACCGGGCAAGTCGACCGGTCAGGCGATGACCGCGATGGAAGGGCTCGCGAAGAAGCTGCCGGTCGGTATCGGCTATTCGTGGACCGGCCTGTCGTTCCAGGAAATCCAGTCCGGCTCGCAGGCGCCGATCCTGTACGCGATCTCGATCCTCGTCGTGTTCCTGTGTCTCGCGGCACTGTATGAAAGCTGGTC